>JAUIBJ010000007.1 GCA_030428025.1 Alphaproteobacteria bacterium | reverse complement strand
TCGGGCAGCGCGGCGGCCGCCGCGGCCAGGTGGAACCGACCCCGCGCCCGGGCCGCATCGGTGCCGTAACCGGCCAGTGCCATGGCGATCCCGCCCGCTTCGTCCGGGACAAGCAGAGTGCTGCCCAGCGTGCCAGAGAAGCCCGCGGCGCGAACCCAGGCGGCCACGCGCGCCGGCTGCTCGTCAAGCCAGCCCTCGACCGCCTCCTGTTCGAGCACGAGAAGCTGGGTCGCCGAGGCATCGACCGGAGCGAAGGCGGGGCGGATATCGGACGGGGGCATGCGGCAGGGCCTTTCGGAACGGTGACATTCGCCCGCCACCCTAGCCGCCGCAGCGGCGCCTGCAAGCCCTCGCGGCCGTGCCGGGCCGGAGGCGCCTGCCGACAGCGGCCCGTGCCCGGTCAATAGGTCTGCATGTCCCATATCTCGTTCAGCGACAGTTCCCCGATCCGCAGCAGCCGGGCCAGCGTGGCCGCCTGTGCCACCGGATCGCCGCCCATGGCGCAGGCCGACACGTCGCGCGCCACCCGCGCCAGCAGCAACATGCCTAGCTGATCAGCTATGGCGCCCAGGCTGCGGGCGCATTTGCGGAGATCCTCAAGTTCCCCGCGGCGGAAAAAGCCCTCGATATGCGTCAGCCGCACCGCCAGTTCCTCCAGCGCGCGGCCGACCACGTCCTCGGCCGCGTGCTGGCCGAGCTGCAAGAATAGATCGTCGAGACGGTCCGCGTCGAGCCGCGCCGTCTCTCGCTGTCTGAGAAGCGTCACCTGTTCCAAGTCCACACCCTACACACCAAGGCCCCCGGATACCCCGCGCGACAGTTTCTCCGCCGGGGGTTCCCAAATCGTTGCCGGGCCTGTGATTTCTGGCTCGAATTCTTGGCGAATTCGGAATATCACCGCCTTCCAGAGCCACCGGAGTTAAGGACAAATGGAAAACGCGCGCCCGCTGCCCACCTATCTCGTGGAACGCTTTCACGGCTGGAAAGCCACGAAATACAAGGACAATGCGGCCTGGTACCGGCATCTCGCGCTGGAAGGCCAGCACCCCCGCGCGATGGTGATCAGCTGCTGCGACAGCCGGGTGCACGTGACCTCGATCTTCGGGGCGGATCAGGGCGAATTCTTCCTGCACCGCAACATCGCCAACCTTGTGCCGCCCTATGTCACCGACGGGGCCCAGCACGGCACCTCGGCCGCGGTGGAATATGCGGTGACGGCGCTGAAGGTCGCCCATGTGATCGTGCTGGGGCATTCCAATTGCGGTGGCGTGAAGGGCTGCGAGGAGATGTGCTCGGGCCAGGCCCCGGCGCTGGAGGAGAAGACCAGTTTCGTCGGCCGCTGGATGGACATCCTGCGCCCCGGCTACGAGCGGGTAAAGGGGATCGAGGACCAGACCGAGCGCACCAAAGCGCTGGAAAAGCAGGCGATTCTGGTGTCGCTGGAAAACCTGATGACCTTTCCCTTCGTGCGCTCGGCCGTCGAGAACGGCACGCTCACGCTGCACGGGCTCTGGCACGATATCGGCGAGGGCGGGGTCGAGCAGTACAACGCCGAGCGCGCCGAGTTCCAGCCGATCTGAGGAGGCGCCCCGCCCGGGCCCGCCGACCGTCCCGGCCCTTCACTGTCCAGGCGCCGAGGCCCCGAATCATGGCCGGGCGCGAATGCCGAAAGCTTCTACTGCAGCACCATACCCTCGGGCCATTCCAGCTTGTGCTGCAACCGGATCTCGCGGGTCTCGCCCGGGGCGATGTCGAAGGACCAGGCCAGAATGCCGCGCTTGCCGTCCACGTCCACCTCGGTGGCGCGGGGGGCCGCCTGCCAGGTGATCTCCAGATCCTCCTGTTCTGTGTAAGGCACCCGGTCGAGGACGCGCATGGGCCAGGTTTCGCCGGTAAGGTTCTCGACCTCGATCCGCACCTCCTCGGACAGTTCGGTCGAGCGCGTGATCACGCCCCGGTCGCCCTCGCTGCGGCCCAGCACCGTGCGGGTGAGCTGCAGCCCTTCGATCGGGCCGAAGGCCAGATCGGCCTCGCCCCCGGCCGGAATGAGCCGCATCGGGCGGCGGCCGATGAAGCGGCCGTCGAGATAGAAGCTCGCCTCGTGCGTGGGCAGGATCAACTCTCCGGTGTCGTTGGTGATACCGGCCATCAGGAAAGCGGTGGTATCGGTCAACGGGACCGCCTGTGCCACCAGATCGGCGCGGGTCTCGAGCTGGCCGAGCGCAATGCGCAGGTTGTCGGCACCGGAGGCGACCGAGACCGGCTCGGGATAGCTGTAGCTCACCGACAGCCCGTCGAACTCCGCCGTGGCCTGCACCGGTTCGGGCACGACGATAGCTTCTTCCATCGCCGCGCCGACGGCGAAATCGGCCTCGGGCTGGGCGCGGACGAGCGGCTGGGGCGGCTGCGCCTCGGGATCGACGATGCGGCGCAGCCATGGCCAGACCTCGCCCGGCACCACCTGTTCGGTAGGCCGCGTCGTCGACAGCTCCAGCGCCACGTCCTGCCAGTTCTCGCCGGTCGCCTGATAGACCAGCGCGCCACGGTCGATTTCCAGCGCGCCGGTGTCACGGGTCAGGCGCAGGTCGTAGACCGGCTGCCAGCCGGCCTGATGAATGTTGTAGGTGACGGTCAGCATGCCGTCCGCGGGTGCCTCCGAACGCACCTGCACCGCCAGCATCGCCCGGTCCTCCTTCTCGGGCACCAGCGCCGCCAATGCCTGCCTTGCCCGCTTCAACTCCTCCTGCAGGTCCTTCAGGTCGCGCGCCGCCTGTTCCGCCCGGCGCTGTGCCTCATGCGCCGTCCGCAGCGCCGACAGGGTTTCCGTGCCGATCATCTCGGACAGGGATTGCAGCTTGTCCACGTCGAGCGCGGCCACGCCCTCGCCCTTCCCGAGCGCATCGAGGAAAGACACCCGCGCCTGCGCCGCCTGCGCCTCCAGCCGGATCGCCTCGATGGCGGCCTGACGGTCGCGAAGCTCCTCTTCCAGCCGTTCCACCTCGGCTTCGGCGGCCTCGATTGCGGCGTCGGTCTCGGGCGTCGGCGGCGGTACGAAATCGTTGCGGGTGCTGACGCTGCCCATCTGCGCCCCCTCCACCGCCACCCGGACCGAGGCCAGCGGTGTGCTGCGCGGCAGGTCGGTCAGGATTAGCTGATGCGCACCGGCGGGGGCGGAAAACGGCACCTCGCGGGTGATCGTGGCGCCATCGGGGTAGAGGGTGACGGCGCTGACGTCGCTGGGCAGCGGAATATCGTCGGCAAGGGCGGCGGCGGGCAGGACGGCAAGGACGGTCGCAAGGCGGCGCATGGGGCAGGCTCCTTTCTGTTCCGGGTCCGACTATCATCATTGGACGCGGTCCAAGGCAAGGTTCTTGGCCCCGCCTCGGCGGAATTAACCCGATGCTAACCGGAATCGGCTTGCCTCGGCGGTATGAGCGAGACAGGGATCGACATCCTGCTGCATGACGCGGTGTTGCGCGCCGCGCGCGATCTGGCGGCGGAACGGGACATTTCCCTGGGCCAGTTCGTGCGCGACCTGCTGTCGAAGGAGTTGTCGCGTACCCGCAATGCGAAACCGCCCGTCAGGGCGGACGAGCGGCTCGTCGCGCCCTTGCGCGCGCGCCTCGCGGGGGATCTCGCCCGTGCAAGGGACTGGGCCGATCTCGACAGACGATTGCGCGCCAAGGGCTATACCCTGCGCGCCGCCGGGGGTGGTCTGGCCCTGCACGACTGGCCCGGCGACCGCAGGATCTGCAAGGCCTCGGAACTGGGCTTCAGCTATTCCCGCCTCATGCGCCGTTTCGGCGCGCCCTTTCCGGGCCACAGCCACACCTGGCGGGCCGACCGCATGCTGAGGAAGCCACCGATGGCAGAAGAGGAGGACGATGTCGAGGTGATCGAACCCTTCTGAGCCCCCCGCTTGCACCAAAACCGCCCGAAGGCTAGGCAGGGGTATCCCGCCGCCCGGATCGCTGCCATGCCCGTCACCATCCTTGCCTATATCGCCTCGGCCGTTGTCCTTCGCCCGGCTGGCGATAGCTTTGAGTTCCTGCTCTTGCGCCGGGCCCAGTCGCTTGCGGGCGAATGGTGCCAGGTGGTGGGCAGCATCGAGCCGGGTGAAACCGCATGGGCCGCCGCTCTGCGGGAGATGGAGGAGGAAACAGGCCTGGCGCCGGAAAGCTACTATTCCGCCGATATCTGCGAGCAGTTCTATGACCACCGCCGCGACCTCATCACCATGGGGCCGGTCTTTCTGGCCTTCGTGGCAGAAGGGGCAGAACCGCGCCTGAACGAAGAACACAGCGACTACCGCTGGGTCGGGCTCGAAACGGCGATGGACATGGTGGGGTTCGGCGGCCAACGGCGGGTGCTGCGCTGGATCGAGGCGGAATTCCTTCGCCGCACCCCGAACAGGCATCTCAGGATCGATCTGCCCGAAAGATGAAAAGGGCGCCCGAAAGCGCCCCGCTTCATGCCGGTCTGGGCGGGATCACCCCTTTTGCAGAACCCGGTTGCCCAGCGTCTCGGCGATCTGCACCGCGTTCAGCGCCGCGCCCTTGCGCAGGTTGTCGCTGACGCACCACAGGTTCAGCCCGTTTTCGATCGTCGGATCCTGGCGGATGCGGCTGATGAAGGTGGCATAGTCGCCGACGCATTCGACAGGGGTGACATAGCCACCGGCCTCGCGCTTGTCGACGACCATGATGCCGGGCGCCTCTCGCAGGATGTCGCGCGCCTCGTCCTCGTCGAGGAAATCCTCGAACTCGATATTCACCGCCTCGGCATGACCCACGAAGACCGGCACGCGCACGCAGGTCGCGGTGACCTTGATCGACGGATCGACGATCTTCTTGGTCTCGGCCACCATCTTCCATTCCTCCTTGGTCGAGCCGTCTTCCATGAAGACGTCGATATGGGGAATGACGTTGAAGGCGATCTGCTTCTGGAACTTCTTCGGCGCGATCTCGGCGGTGGGGTTGTAGATGGCCTTGGTCTGATCCCAAAGCTCGTCCATCCCCTCCTTTCCGGCGCCCGAGACAGACTGATAGGTCGAGACCACCACCCGCTTGATACGGGCGCGGTCGTGCAGGGGCTTCAGCGCCACCACCATCTGCGCGGTCGAGCAGTTGGGGTTGGCGATGATGTTCTTCTTGGTATAGCCTTCGACCGCCTCGGGGTTTACCTCGGGCACCACCAGCGGCACGTCAGGGTCGTAGCGATAGAGCGAGGAATTGTCGATCACCACGCAGCCCGCCTTGGCGGCCTTGGGCGCATAGGTCTTGGTCGCGTCCGAGCCGATGGCAAAAAGCGCGATGTCCCAGCCGGTGAAATCGAAGGCGTCAAGATCCTGGGTCTTCAGGGTCTTGTCGCCAAAGCTCACCTCGGTGCCGAGCGACCGGCGCGAGGCAAGCGCCGCGATCTCGTCCACCGGGAACTGGCGTTCCGCCAGGATGTTCAGCATTTCGCGGCCCACATTGCCCGTGGCGCCGGCGACGACGACCTTGTACCCCATATCGGGAATCCTCTTGTCTAGGCTTCGATCGGGCGCTCAATACCGCAGCGCCGGGCAAGGTTAAAGGAGATATCTCAGTCGAGCGAATCGCGGCTGAACAGATAGACCCCGAGCGCGAGAACCAGCGCCGCGCCGAAAGCCGCGAAAAGCGTGGCATAGGCCACCGTCGCCCCCGACTGCGCCGCCACCGCGCCGTGCAGCCGCCCCGAGCCGAACTGCAAGAGCCCCGCCCCGCCGATCCCGAACATGTTCAGAAGCGTGACACCGCGGCCCGCCAGATGCGGCGGAAAGAACGCCCGGCCATGGGCGATGAGCATCGGATAGGGGGCCCCGAAGAAGCCCACCGCCGCGCACAGACAGACGGCCAGCGCGACGCTGCCCTCGACCCTTGCGGCCAGCCAGAATAGCGCCGCCGCCGCCAGCGCGCTACCGGTGAAGACCACCCATTTGCGGCTGCCGCAGAGCCGGTCGAGCGGGCCATAGGCCAGGGTTCCGGCGATCATCGCGATCCCCATCACCAGCGTCGCCTGCCCCACCTGCCCGGTGTCCAGCCCATGAATGTCGGTCAGATAGGGGCCGATCCACAGCCCCCGGATCGTGGCCGAGGGGGCATAGGTGATGAACATCAGCGGCAGGATGGTCCAGATGACCGGCATGCGCAGAAGGTCGAGTACGCTGCCCTTCATCTCGCCGGTCACAAGTTCCGGATCTCGCACTGTCGCGGCGATGCCGACCGCCACCGCCACCGTTACCACGGCCAGCCCCAAAAGCGAGGCGCGCCAGCCAAGAAGGTCGGCGGCCAGCGCCATCGGGTAGGAAGCCACGAGGTTGCCGACCGAGCCCACCCCCAGCATCAGGGCCGCGAGCGTGGCGAAACGTGCCGGCGGAAACTGCCGCGCAAAGATGTAATAGGAGGCCATCAGCACCGGCGAACAGCCAATCCCGATCAGCACCATCGCAAGGTCGATATGCCAGGTCTGCGTCGCCGCGGCGAAAAGAGCGGCCCCGCCACCGCCGCCCAGACCCAGCAGAACCGACGTGGTGCGCCGCGGCCCGATCCGGTCGAGCGCCCAGCCCACCGGCAGCTGCATCAGCGCGAAGGTGGTGAACCACAGGCCCGAGGCGAAGGCCAGATCCTCCGGCGCGGCGCCCACATCCCTGCCCAACGCCTCGCTCAGGACCGCGAGGAAGGCGCGGAAGAACTGGCTGAGCACGTAAGCCAGGCAAAGGACGGCAAGGCGCACGCGCATGGGTGGGCTCCGGGTTTGGTTGCGGTTTGGTCGCACGGACGGCGACGAGGCGCAATAGAGGCCGGGCGCGGACGCCGCAACCGGCCTGCATCGGGCGGAGTGCCGCAGGGCGGGGGAGGCTGGCAGGAACAACCTTGCCCCAAGAACCTTATCCACCCATAGCCCCTCGCGGCACCGGCTTGCGAGAATCTGGCAGATTTGCACGCTCCGGCTATCGACACGGGCCGAGGCCGCAGAACCCCGCGCCAGCGTCCGGGATGCGACATTTGCGCCCGGGCTAAAGAACATGTAACGTCGACACTCCATAATAAGAAACGGCAGGCAAAGAATGAAACATCAACTCAGGTCGGTTTGGGCCGACTATGTCCAGCCCATGCTGAAACGTCCCGAGCGGGTCCAGTTTGCGGCTCTGTGTTACGACCGGACCGGGCCGCACAAGAAAATCCTCCTCATCACCAGCCGGGGAACAGGCCGTTGGATTCTGCCGAAAGGCTGGCCCATAGACGGGATGGATTCCGCAAGCGCGGCGCTGCAGGAAGCATGGGAGGAAGCCGGGGTGAGGCAAGGACACC
Source organism: Alphaproteobacteria bacterium (assembly GCA_030428025.1). Classification (GTDB taxonomy): domain Bacteria; phylum Pseudomonadota; class Alphaproteobacteria; order Rhodobacterales; family Rhodobacteraceae; genus Roseovarius. The sequence goes on along the minus strand of JAUIBJ010000007.1, from coordinate 13,677 downwards.
CCTCGCAGGAGCCGATCGGCAGCTACGGTTACGACAAGACCCTGCGCGGCGACTGGAGCATCCCCGTCACCACGCTGGTCTATCCGGTTCATGTCACGGATCTCGCAGAGGACTATCCGGAAGCGCATTCGCGGCAAAGAAAATGGGTAAGGCCGGCCGAGGCCGCGATGATGGTCAATGAGCCGGAACTGAAAGATATCCTGGCAACGTTCTGAACGATCGTTCCGAAACGACAGGTGTATTCCGAACCTCACCCAACGCCAAAGCGTTTCGCCTTTGGCCAGGTTGAACGCGAAACATTTCGGGCAACCGCACGAAACTAACGGATAGGCACGTGACTGACAGGGATCTGGAAGCAAGGCATCTTGAAACGCTCGATAGAGACCTCGGGCGCCTTACGAATCTGGAACAGGCGGCCGCGTTCGTCGGACGGCCGGTGATCGGCAAGGGAATCGCGTTCCTGTTCATGGTCGCCGCCGCGTTGTTTGCAGCGCTCGCCTTCGGCGATGCGGGCAATCCGGTGCTGATCGTGATCGCCGCCGCGTTCGGCGCCTATATGGCGCTGAATATCGGGGCCAACGACGTGGCCAACAACATGGGGCCTGCCGTGGGCGCCAATGCCCTGACCATGGGGGGCGCGATCGCCATCGCGGCGATCTGCGAAACCGCGGGCGCGCTGATCGCGGGCGGCGACGTGGTGTCGACCATCGCCAAGGGGATCATCGCCCCCGAAAGTCTTGGGTCGGTCGATGTGTTCATCTGGGCCATGATGGCCGCGCTGTTGTCATCCGCCCTGTGGGTGAACCTTGCCACATGGGTCGGCGCGCCGGTTTCAACCACGCATTCGGTCGTGGGCGGCGTCATGGGAGCGGGCATCGCCGCCGCCGGTTTCGCCGCGGTCAGCTGGGGGCAGATGGGCCTGATCGCCGCAAGCTGGGTGATCTCGCCGTTGATGGGCGGGGGCATCGCCGCGGCGTTTCTCTGGTTCATCAAGGAGCGCATCATCTATCGGCACGACAAGATCGCGGCCGCCCGGCGTTGGGTGCCCGTTCTGGTCGGCATCATGGCGGGAGCCTTTGCCGCCTATATCGCCATGAAGGGCCTCAAGAACCTCATCAAGATCGACCTGGCGACAACGCTCGGGATCGGCGCCGCCATCGGTGCGCTGGCATGGGTCGTCATGATCCCTGTGATCCGGCGGCAATCCGAGGGGCTCGAGAACCGCAACAAGTCGCTCAAGGTTCTTTTCGGCGTGCCGCTGGTCGTCTCGGCCGCCTTGCTCAGTTTCGCGCATGGTGCGAACGACGTGGCCAACGCGGTCGGGCCGCTGGCGGCGATCGTCCAGGCATCGCAAAGCGGCCAGTTCCTCAACAGCTTTGCGATCCCGGTCTGGGTCATGCTGATTGGGGCCTTCGGCATTTCCTTCGGTCTGTTCATCTTCGGGCCGCGCCTGATCCGGGTGGTCGGAAACGAGATCACGAAACTCAACCCGATGCGGGCCTTCTGCGTGGCGCTCTCGGCGGCGATCACCGTGATCTGCGCCAGCTGGCTGGGTATGCCTGTCAGTTCCACCCATATCGCCGTCGGCGGCATCTTCGGGGTCGGGTTCTTCCGGGAATGGTACACCGAACGCCGCCTCAAGGCCGAAAAGCTGGGCATCCCCGAACCGAGGACGGTGGCCCGCGAGGAACGCCGGCGCAGAAAACTGGTGCGGCGGTCGCATTTCATGACCATCGCGGCCGCCTGGATCGTCACCGTTCCGGCCGCCGCCATTCTGTCCGCGGCGATATTCCACGCCATCGTCTTCCTGGCAGACTGACCGATTCCGCGAAACGCGTCATCCCCGCAGATCGGCGGCGCTGTCCACGTCGCGCAGCCGGTCGCAAAGCGCGATCCGGCATCCGGGAAGGCTTGCCATGCTATCGGCGAGCGCATGGCAGGTTGACCACCGCACGCCCCGGAAAAGCGTCGCCGGCGGCGGCGCCACCCGCTTCATACCCACCAGCCAGAAGCCGCCATCCTCGGCCGGGCCGAAGACAGCCTCGTGATCGCCCAGCGCGGCAAAGGCACGGGTGGCATGGGTCTTATCCAGCCTGGGAATGTCCCCACCGACGATGCAGACCGGGCCGGGCGGCAGGCCGCGCAAGAGCCGGCCCATCCTTGCGCCCAGATCGCCCGGCCCCTGCGGCACGCGGGGCAGATGCGCAGGCCAGGCGCGCGACATGAGTCCTTCCCGGTCGGGCGTCACCGCGAGGATCAGCCGCCAGCGCGGGTCTTCCAGCCGCCGCAGCAGCCGCGCGGTCTGATGCCGGAACCACCAGGCGGCGCCGACCATGCCGATCTCGTGGCCGAGCCGCGTCTTGACACGGCCCGCAACCGGGTGCTTCAGCATCACCACGAGTTGGCTGCGGGCTGTCAAAGATCGCGCCCCATCATCCGGTGCGGCTGCCCTCCGGCATCGGAAAATTCCGGCCCGAAGGCGATGAAACCTAGCCTTTCATAAAGCCCCAGAGCATGGGTCTGGGCGCCCAATTCGGCCCGTCTTAATCCGGGCAGTTCCCGCATCAGATCCAGACAGGCCGCCACCAGCGCCAGGCCGATCCCCTGCCCGCGATGCGCCGGCAGGACGCAGACCCGCCCGATCTTGCCCGTCGCTCCCTCTGCCAGGATGCGGGCACAGCCGACCGGTCGGCCCCCCAGCGTGGCCAGCACGTGATGCGCCTCGGCATCGCGACCGTCCTGCTCCACCTCCTCGGGCACGCCCTGTTCCTCGATGAAGACCGCCCGGCGCAGCGCCGCACAGACGGCGATGTCATCGGTGGGACCAACGGAAAGCGTCACGCGAAATAATCCCGCAGGATGCGCGCATAGATGGCCTTGAGCTGGTGGATCTGGGCGATCTCCACCCGCTCGTCCACCTGATGCATGGTCCGGCCCACAAGTCCGAACTCCACCACCGGGCAGTGATCCTTGACAAACCGCGCGTCCGAGGTGCCGCCGGTGGTTGAAAGCTCGGGCGCGATGCCGGTTTCCTCCTCGACCGCCTTTGCCACCAGTTCCGAGAGCGGCCCCGGTGGCGTCAGGAAGCTTTCGCCCGAAACCTTCACCGCCATCTTGCCAGTCACGTCGAATTCCCCAGCCGCCCGGTCCAGTTCGGCCTGCAACCAGTCAATCAGGCCCCGGCTGTCATGGGCATCGTTGAAGCGGATGTTCACCACCGCCCGGCACTGGGCGGGAATGACATTGGTCGCGGTGTTGCCGGTGTCGATGCTGACCACGGCCAGAGTCGACGGGTCGAAATGCTCGGTGCCCTCGTCCAGCCTGTGCGACGACAGCCGGTCCACCAGCCGCGCCATCGCCGGCAGCGGATTCCTTGCCCGGTGCGGATAGGCAGCATGGCCCTGAACGCCGGTCAACGTGATCCAGGCTGAGAGCGATCCGCGCCGCCCGATCTTGATCATCTCGCCCATCCGGTCGGGGCAGGTCGGCTCGCCCACCAGACAGACATCCATCCGCTCGCCATTGGCCTGCATCCAGTCGAGCAGCGCCACCGTGCCATCCACCGCGTCGCCCTCCTCGTCGCCGGTGATGGCGAGGACCACCGCCCCATCGGGCGGCGTTTCGGTGACGAAATCGATGGCGGCGGCGGCAAAGGCCGCCACGCCCGATTTCATGTCGGTCGCGCCCCGGCCCCAGAGGAATCCGTCCGCCTCCTCGGCACCGAAGGGCGGAACGCTCCATAAAGCCTCGTCGCCCACCGGCACCACATCCGTATGCCCGTTGAAACCGAAGGTTTTCGGCGCCCCCTTATCGCCCCAGCGGGCATAGAGATTGGCCACGCCGCCCCGGTCGACGCGCGTGCAGGCGAAACCGGCCTCGGACAGGCGCGCCTGCAAGAGCTGCAGCGCACCGCCCTCCCCTGGCGTGACCGAGGGGCATCGGATCAACTCGGCGGTCAGTTTCGCAGGATCGACGGGAATGCGCGTCATGCGGTCTCCTTTCCGGTGGCGGGTCCGGGCCCAGCCTTTATCCGGTTGCGGGCCGGGTGTGAATAAAGCTTAACAATCAGGGGCAAATCTGCTAGTCAATGACCCATAAATGACCTGAGGCAGGGCAAAAACCAGCACGGCCAACAAATGGCCGGCGATCGGGCGGACGGCGGAATTGTCCAGACGATAGGGGCGCAGCCCATGCGCCCGGCTGTGTTTGTCGCGCTGACCTCGGGCCAGAGGGGCGAGGTGGGGAGAGATGGTAAGAGGCGTCGAGCTTCCGATCGACCGGCGTGCAACGGCCGAGGAAATGGCCGAGACGATCTTCGGGGACGGGGTGACCGTCGTCAGCGCCTCATACACCGGCGACCGCGACAGTTCCGGCATCTATTCCGACGGATTTTCCATCGCACCCGGTGTGATGCCCTCGGACACGGGCGTGATGTTCTCGACAGGCGACCTGCGGGGCTTTACCAACAACAACCGTTGGCAGTCGAACCTCAGCGAGAGCACCACGACCAGTTCCAGCGGCCCCGACAACGATGCCGACTTCAACGACGCGGCCGGCACCAACACCTATGACGCCTCCTATCTGGAAGCCGAGTTCATCCCCAGCGGCGACACGATGACGATCCAGATCGTCTTCACCTCCGAGGAATATCCAGAATACACCGACAGCATTTATCAGGATTTCGTCGGCGTCTGGGTCAACGGTGAATTCATCGAGATCGAGGTGGGCGACGGCGATGTCGATCCGGGCAACCTGAACGACGACCGCAACGTGAACCTGTTCAAGGACAATACCGGCGACCTGTTCAACACCGAGATGGACGGGATCACCGTGACCCTGACCCTGACGATCGACGTCAATCCGGGCGAGGTGAACACGATCAAGATCGGCATCGCCGATGTCAGCGACAGCAACTACGACTCCACCCTCATCATCGCCGCCGACAGCGTCCAGACCGCGTTGATCGCCCATGACGATACGGTCAAGGTGCATCCGGACGGTTCGAAGACGGTGGACGTGCTGGCCAATGACCACAACGCCACCGGCGGAACGCTCACCATCACCCATGTGAACGGGGTGGCGGTGGTGGCCGGCGACACGGTAACGCTTTCTTCCGGTCAGGAGGTGGTGGTCAACGCCAACGGCACGTTGACCATTGTCGGCGACGGCGAAACCGAGGTGCAGAACTTCACCTATCGGGTGGAAAGCAGCACCGGCACCAGCGACGTCGGCTATGTTACCATCGACTCGGTGCCCTGTTTCGTGGCGGGCACGCTGATCCGCACCGCCGGGGGCGAGATGCCGGTCGAACGGCTGCGACCGGGCGACATGGTGATCACCAAGGACGACGGCGCCCAGCCCCTTCGCTGGATCGGCAAGCGGAAGGTGCGCGCCGAGGGGTCCTATGCGCCGATCCGCATCGCGCCCGACACCTTCGGCAACCATCGCGGATTGCTGGTCTCGCCACTGCACCGGGTTCTGATCCGCGACAGCCTGGCCGAGTTGCTGTTTGCCGAGCCGGAGGTGCTGGTCGCCGCCCGCGATCTGGTCAACGGCAATAGCGTGACCCGGGTCGAGGGCGGGATGGTCGAATACGTGCATATCCTCTTCGACCGTCATCAGGTGGTCTTTTCCGCCGGGCTGGAAACGGAAAGCTTCCTGCCCGGGCCGCAGTTCTCGAAAAGTTTCGAGAAAGAGATGGTCGATGAGATCTGCGCGCTTTTCCCCGAGCTCGAACCCGCCACCGGAAAGGGGTACAGCCCCGCCGCGCGGCGGACGCTGAAAAGCTACGAGGGGCGCCTTCTGTCTCGCAAATGGGCCGCCTGAGATGACCTGGATCGGTGTGACCGACCGCAACGCAGCCTGGTTTTCGCCCGAAGGCGGCGCCAGTAGGGCGGCAGAGGCGTCTTGGCCACCCGGCACGATGATGCCGCGCGGCACGCTGGTGGTGGAGACCCGGTTGCCCTCAAGCGAAAGGCCGCGCACGCTTCTGTCCTTCGAACGCTCGCATCCCTGGCCCGGCGCCTTTTCCCTGCAGGCCCTGCCTGGCGGCAACATCGTTCTGGTCGAGGCACAGGGGGCCGATACCCGCACGGCCGTTCTGCCTTGCCCCTATGACGACCGCACCGACATTGCCCGGCTGTCCTTCGCCTGGGACGCGCCCCGCCGGATGGGCCGGCTGAGCATCGAGCGGCTGGGCCCGGGCGGCGCCCATACGGTGGCCCTGCCCGACACCCGGCCGATGCTGCTTGACGATCTGCGCGACCTCATGCTGAAGCCGCAGCGCCGCGAGATGGGGCGCGACGTGATCTTGGCCGCCGTCTCAGACCAGGTAGAGCCAGTGGGGCCGATGCCGGGACTCACGCCGCATACCCCCATCGCCACCCATCTGGGCGAACGCCCGGTGCACGCACTGCGCCGCGGCGACTTGGTGGTGACCGACCGGGGCGATCTGGTGCCGGTGCTGCAGGTGATCCGGCGCACGGTGCCCGCGATGGGCAGCTTCCGGCCGATCCGCCTGCGGGCGGGCTATTTCGGGCTGACGCGGGATATCGTCGTGGCGCCGCACCAGAACCTTGTGATGCGCGGCTCGGACGTGGAGTACATGTTCGGGCGCGAAGCGGTTCTGGTGCCCGCCCGGCATCTGGTGAACAACGTGTCGGCCCTGCCGGCCGAGGGCCCGGATCTGGTTACACTATTTCAGGTGCTTCTGCCGGGGCACGAGGTTCTGATGGCCTCGGGCTGCGGGCTGGCGAGCCTCTTCATCGGCCGGCTGCGGCGCAAGCCCGAAGACCTGGCGGCGACACTTCTGGCACCATTCGACCGCTCGCGCCTGCCCGAACATGCCCGGCCAGCCTGGCCCGAATTGCGGCCGTTCGAAGCGATCACGCTGGCCACCAACCGGGCGGCATGAGCGCCGCGTCGGTGTGCGTGGCCACGCCCTCAGTCGAAAAACGGTGTCACCTGCGCGACGATCACCGCGTTTTCCTCCAGCGCCCGCTGCATCAGGGCACGCTCCTCCTCGCTGATATCGTGCCCCTCCGCTTCGCGCTCTTCCAGCGTGCCATAGCCCGACACGTCCAGAGGCGCGGTATCGGCCTGTTTCAGAATCGCCACCGTCTCGCGCACCGCCTCGGCCTCGTCGATGCCCGAGGCATAGACTATCAGTGCCGCGCCAGTGGCCTTGTCGGGCAGCCCGTCGCCTGATTTGCGGCCGATCTCGACAAGCAGGGTATAGACCTGCTGTTTGCGTGATGCGGACTTGTCCTTGCCGGTCATGCGCGCCCCCCTGCCCTGCACGGCCCTGCCCTGCGCGACGACGGGCCGCGTGTCAAGCGCGGGGCTTACATGACTCCGACGCCATCCGCCGCCGCGCCCTTGCTTTCCGGGCGCACAACCACACGTCCGCCACAGACACATTGCAAACAAGGGAGTAACAAATGACAAAGACGCTCTTCATCACCGGGGCTTCCTCGGGCATCGGCGCGGCCACCGCGCGCGCCGCCGTCTCCGCGGGCTGGAACGTGAGCCTGATGGCGCGGTCTGCCGACAAGCTCGACGCCCTGACCGCCGAACTGGGCGACCGCGCAATCGCCGTGCCCGGCGATGCCACCGAGCTGGCCGCGCTGGAGGATGCCATACGCCAAACGGTCGAACGGTTCGGCGCGCTCGACGCGGCCTTTGCCAATGCCGGAACCGGCCTCGACACCCCCGGAACCGAGGCGGGCGACCCCGAGGAATGGCGCAAACTCGTGGATCTCAACGTGATGGGCGTGCTCTACACCGCGCGAGCCGCACTTCCCGAACTGCGCAAGACAAGGGGCCACCTAGTGCTGACCGGCTCGGCCGCCGGACGGAAACACATCAAGGGTTCGATCTATTCGGCCAGCAAGTGGTTCGTGCATGGCTATGCCGGCAACATGTCCGAGGAAATGCGCGACTGGGGCGGGCGATGCACGCTGATCTCGCCAGGTATGGTGGACACGCCCTTCTTCGACGAGGCCAAGCCCGACAAGCTGAAGCCCGAGGACGTGGCCGGCGCCGTCATGTTCGCCCTTCAGCAGGATCCCCGTGCCGAGGTGCGCGAGGTCCACGTCATGCCCACCCGATGAAGCCCGACCGGGTGCGCGCCCACCCCTTGCGCGGCGCGCACCCGACCCGGTCAGTCGCGCAAAAGCTCGTTGATTCCGGTTTTCGAGCGGGTTTGTTCGTCCACCCGCTTGACGATCACCGCGCAGTAGAGGTTGAGATTGTTCTTCGTGGGCATCGAGCCCGAAACCACCACCGAGTAGGGCGGCACCTCCCCCATGAAGACCTCGCCGGTTTCACGATCGACGATCTTGGTGGACTTGCCGATATATACGCCCATGCCGAGAACCGAGCCTTCGCGCACAATGCAGCCTTCCACGACTTCCGAGCGCGCCCCGATGAAACAGTTGTCCTCGATGATCGTGGGGCCCGCCTGCATCGGCTCCAGTACACCGCCAATGCCCACGCCGCCGGAAAGGTGCACGTTCTTTCCGATCTGCGCGCAGGAGCCAACTGTGGCCCAGGTGTCCACCATCGTGCCCTTGTCGACATAAGCGCCGAGGTTCACGAAGGAGGGCATCAGCACGACGCCCGGCGCGATGAAGGCCGAGCGGCGCACCACGCAGTTGGGCACCGCGCGAAAGCCCGCATCCTTCCATTCCTGATCGCCCCAGCCCTTGAACTTGCTATCGACCTTGTCCCACCAATGGCCGCCCTGCGGACCGCCATCCTGCTGTTCCATATCCTTGATGCGGAAGCCCAGAAGAACGGCCTTCTTGGCCCATTGGTTAACATGCCAGTTGCCGTCTTCGCCGCGCTCGGCCACCCGCAGCTTGCCGGAATCGAGGGCGTTCAGCGTCTCCTCGATGGCCTCGCGGGTCTCGCCGCCGGTGCTGGGCGTAATGTGGTCCCGCGCATCCCACGCGGCTTCGATGGCGGTTTCCAGTTGGGCGTTCGACATGGCGCATGCTCCTCCGCTGATCCGGTCAGGTTGGCATGCCCTATAAGCCGCGGCGCGGCAGATCACAATGCGACGTTGCGCATGCCGATCGCGGCAAGGCCAGGCAGGACGGGCGGCGCGTGCCGCCGCCCGTCCTGGATTTGAAACTCAGCGCACGATATGAACCACGCGCCGTTCGGTCGGATCCACGACCACCGGCACGTTGTTCACATTGGCATAGGTATAGTTGGTCTGCGGGATCGTGCGCAGCCGGACCGCGTCGGGCAGCTGCGCGCCAACGACCACCTCGCCATCCAGATAGACCGGATCGGTCGCGTTCTCGCGCACATAGACGATGGAGTCTTCGCCGAGAGCGTTGCCCACGGCACCGCCCGTGGCCGCACCGACAGCGGCCCCGGCCGGACCGCCGACCGCTCCGCCGATGATCGCACCGACCGTGCCGGCGGCGGCGGTCGCTTCGGCCTCGCTGGCCTCATAGGTCACCGCCTCCACCGCGAACCGGTCGCGGTTGTCGATGATGACCGCAGGTTGACCGTCCAGCGCGGCCGCCAGGTACTCGCCATAGGCCCAGCCTTCGGTGCCGCTATAGTTTACCTTGCACCACGAGGTCTGCTCGATGCAGCCATCGACACGGACCGTTCCGTCATTGGGGATGACCGTCAGAACCTGATGGTTGGGCGCCGGACCGGCCCGCAGGTTGAGGTCGGTCACCGCCGTCGCCTGCGTGCTGGCATGGGCCGCCGGGGCACCGAGGGCGCCGATCAGGGTAAGTGTCACGAAATGGGATTTCATCGGAACGTCTCCTCTTGGATCGTTTCATCTTTGCCGTGCGCCGGCCCGTGTCGGGCCGCGCACCTGAGAGGAAAACAGGTGGCGGCCATGGCAGTTCCGAGGCGGGAGATCGCGGTGCCGCGTCGGCGGGATGACGCCGTGACGGCGCGGCGATGTCAGCGGGAAGCCGCTGAAATGAAATGGAAATCCTGACGCCGGGCGCAAAAATGCACCCGGGGGGCTTGTGGAAAATCAGCCGCGCAGAGGGTCCGGCGCGATGTTGCCGCCGCAGATCAGGACTGCCACCCGTTCGTCCGGGCCCGGCACATAGGCCCCGGACATCAGCGCGGCCAGTGCCGTGGCGCCCGCCGGCTCGACAAGCTGGCGCATCTCGCGCCAGAGCGCCGTCTGCGCCTCCGTGATGGCCGCGTCGGGAACGAGTACGCTCTCGGTCCCCTGCGCCTGCGCCAGACCGATACAGATCTCGCCGATCCGCCGCGCGCCCAGTGCATTGGCGGCCACGCCCGACACCTCCACATCCACCGGCATGCCCCCCGTCAGTGCCGCATGCAGCGCGCAGGAGGTCTCGGGCTCTACCGCCACCACCCGGCGCCGCCCCGCCAGCCAGCCCAGCGCCCCGCCGATCAGGCCGCCGCCACCCACAGCGACCAGCAATGTGTCGGCCTCCAGCCCCTGCTCCTCCCACTCCGCGAAAAGCGTGCCCTGCCCGGCAACCGTTGCCTCGGCGTCATAGGCGTGGATCTGCATCGCGCCGGTTTCCGCCTCATACGCGCGGGCCGCCTCGAAGGCGTTGGCATAGGCGCCCGGGACGACCTGCAGATCGGCGCCCAGCCGCTCGATCAGCCCGATCTTGGCGGGCCCCGCCATCTCGGGCACATAGATGCGGGCCGGGTGACCCAGCCGCGCCGCGGCATAGGCCACCGCCGCGCCGTGATTGCCGCCCGAGGCCGCCACGAGGCCCGCCGCCGGCACCTCCTGCGACAGAAGCGTGTTGAACGCCCCGCGCGGCTTGAAACTGCCGGTGTGCTGCATCTGCTCGAACTTGAACGCGATGGGCCGGTTGGCGCCGAAGCCGGACACCGTCATCACCGGCGTGCGGCGGATATGCGGGGCGATGCGGGCCTGTGCGGCCCTGATCCTGTCGGTCCAGTTCATCGGTGCGGTCCTTCGTCTGGTCAATTCGCGGGGAACCCTATACGGCTTGGGAAACGGACCCAAGCAGGGAAGAGACGCACCATGGACGACGACCGGCACAGCCAGTTCCGCGATGCCCATTCCGACCGCAGCACCGCCGCGCAGGTGCCCGACACGCCGCAGACCCGCGCCCCGGCCTACCGCCTTGCCTTCGCCGATGACGATTTCCTTTGCCGGGACGAGCTGCGCCCCGTCCGGCTGCAGCTGGAACTGCTGAAACCCGAGATGATCCTCAACGAGCGGGGCATCGAAAGCACGGTCGTGATGTTCGGCGGCTCGCGCATCCCCGCCCCCGATCAGAAGGCCACGGCGCGCACCGAGACGCTTGCGGAGCTGTCGAATTTCTACGACGAGGCGCGGGAATTCGCCCGGCTGGTGACGATGAAATCCATGGCCAGCTATGGCAAGGAATATGTTGTGGCCACCGGGGGCGGCCCCGGCGTGATGGAGGCCGGCAACCGTGGGGCGGTGGATGCCGGCGGCGCCTCGATCGGGCTCAACATCGTGCTGCCGCATGAACAGGCGCCGAACGAATACGTCACTCCCGGGCTCTGCTTCAACTTCCACTATTTCGCGATCCGCAAGATGCATTTCCTGATGCGCGCGAAGGCGATCTGCGTGTTTCCGGGCGGCTTCGGCACGCTGGACGAGATGTTCGAGGCGCTCACTCTCATCCAGACCGACCGTATGACCAAGGTGCCCTTCCTGCTGTTCGGAGAGGCGTTCTGGCGCAAGATCATAAACTGGGAGGCGCTGGCCGAGGCCGGCACCATCTCGGAAGAGGATCTGGAGCTGTTCCGCTTCGTCGAGACAGCCCAGGAGGCGATGGATATCATCGAAAACTGGAAGGTCGAGGCCGTGGCGGGGGCCTAGGCCCTGCCCCAGTCCTCGGCCTGCATCTCGCGCAGGCGGCTGGCGGTGCGTTCGAATTCGAAACTGCCCTCGCCCTCGACATAAAGGTATTCGGGCTCGGCCGCCGCCGAACAGATCAGCCGCACCCCGGCCTCGTAAAGTGCGTCGATCAGGGTAACGAAGCGCTTGGCCTCGTTGAAATTCGAGCGCGACAGCTGCGGGATGCCTTCGAGGATCAGAACCCGTGCCGCCTCGGCCAGTGCCAGATAGTCGGCCGGCCCCAGCGGCTTGCCGCAAAGCGCATAGAACGACGCCCGCGCCACGCCGTTGTGAAAGGCCGGGATCACCACCTCGCGCTTGTTGACCACAAGCGTATGCGGCTCGGGCGCGGCGCCACCGGTCAGCTCCTGCCAGATGTCCCCCAGCCGGGCCCGGGCGGCGGCATCGTCGGGGGTGAAATAGCTGGGCGTGCCGGCCAGCATGTCCTGCCGGTAATCGGTGGGCCCGGCCATCTCGTGCACCACCATCCTTTCCTTCACCAGTTCGATGAAAGGCAGGAAAAGCTGGCGGTTGAGCCCATCCTTGTAAAGCTCGTCCGGCACCCGGTTGGAGGTCGTGACCACCACGACGCCATCGGCGAAAAGCGCCTCGAAGAGCCGGCCCACGATCATCGCGTCGGTAATGTCGGTGATCTGCATCTCGTCGAAGGCCAGCAGGCGGACGCTTTTCGCCACGGCGCCTGCCACCGGCGCCAGCGCGTCCTGCACGCCCCGGCCACGGGCCGCATGCATGCCGGCGTGAACCTCCTGCATGAAGGCATGGAAATGCACCCGCCTGTTGGGCACCTCCAGCGTGTCGACGAACAAATCCATCAGCATCGACTTGCCCCGCCCCACCCCGCCCCAGAGGTAGAGCCCCCTTGGCGGCTCGGGCGCCTTGCGGAACCAGCCTTTTCTGACGGGCTGCAAGAGCCCTGCGCGGATTCGCTCGAACTCGGGCAGCGCGGCCTCCTGCGCGGGGTCGCGGGTGATCGCGCCTTCGGCGACAAGGCGGTCGTATCGGTCGGACAGCGTCTCCATCCGCCCCGCATAGCGCGCCGGCGCGGCCATGAAAAGCGCCTCTCCGGCCGATCCGGCACGAACCTCACGATCCGTGATTGTGCGGGTCACAATCGCTGAATTGACGCGGCGGGGTGGGCGGCTAGAGTGCGCGGGCTGCGACAGGAGCGCATGGAATGCAGAAATCCGCCCCCCTCTTCACCCCCGTTCTGATCGCTGGCTGCGCGATCATGCTGGTTTCCTTCGCCATCCGTGCGTCCTTCGGCGTATTCCAGATTCCTATCGCCGAGGAATTCGGCTGGCTCCGCGTCGAGTTCTCGATGGCGATTGCCATTCAGAACCTCGCTTGGGGGATCGGCCAGCCGATCTTCGGTGCTCTGGCCGAGCGGATCGGCGACCGCAAGGCGATCATACTGGGGGCGATCGTCTATGCCGCCGGACTGGTGCTGTCCTCCTTCGCCGTCTCGCCGGGCGCGCATCAGCTTTACGAGGTGCTGGTGGGCTTCGGCATCGCCGGTACCGGTTTCGGCGTGATCCTCGCCGTGGTGGGTCGGGCCAGTTCCGACGAGAACCGCTCAATGAGCCTCGCCATCGCCACTGCCGCCGGCTCGGCGGGTCAGGTGGTGGGTCCGCCGGTGGCCGAGGCGCTGCTCGGCGTGATGAGTTGGCAGATGGTCTTCATCGTCTTCGCCGCTGCCGTTCTGGCGTCGCTCGCGATGCTGCCGCTGATGCGGGCGCCCGAGGCCGCCTCGAAGGCGGAGCTGGAGGAAAGCATGGGCGCGATCCTGGGGA
>JAUIBJ010000432.1 GCA_030428025.1 Alphaproteobacteria bacterium | reverse complement strand
ACCGAGGTGGAATATCCCGGTCAGGACCCGGTGCAACTGCGCAAATACTGGGTGGCCCTCGGCGACCCGGATGTGGCGCCGGTCTATCTGGCCTTCGGCCGCAAGACGGTGAATTTCGGCAGTTTCGCCACCTATGCGCCCTTCACCCACAGCCATTCGGCCCATTACTTCTGGCCGCAGAGCGACGACCCGGTGATCGAGCTTGGTTATGTGACGGACCGCACGGAACTCGCGCTGACGCTCATCCCTGCGCATCGCGGCCTGCGGGTGCTGTCGAGCCCGGCCAATAACGGGAGCTTCAGCAACTTCGCCGTTAACGGCGCGCACAGCTTCGATCTGGGGCAGGGGCGAAAGCTGCGGCTCGGGGCCGGGTTTCTGCGCGGGACGATCTATGACAGCGTCATCGCCTACCACCCGCCGGGTCGCGGCATCAACCGGACATGGAACGGCGCGTGGGACGTGAACGCCACCTACAGCACCCCCCGGATGGACCTGATGGCCGAATATACCCGCACCCTGCATGACTGGCCGGCGACCGGTCACCACGTGCAGGCCACCACCGTGCAGGGCCGCTGGCGGGCGAAGCTGTTCGGGCAGCCGGCGGTGCTCTCGGCCTCGGTCAGCCGCGGGGTGCAGGGCGCGGCCGGCACCCCGTGGGAGACGATGGCCCAGGCCATACTGGGGGTCGAGGTCGCCCCCGCGCCACACATCCGGGTGGGGCTGGAATACATGTACAACGAAGGTTTCGTGCCGCTCATTCTGCCGCGGATCACGGCGGTGCCGGGGGTGAGGTCGCACTCGGTGATCGCCGGGGTCGAACTGACCTTCTGAACCGGCGGTGGGACTCGGTGCCGCCCCTCCCCGGCGGCGCTTGCGGCGCGGTCGGGCCGGGTGCGGCGGCGGAATTCCCGGACCTACGCCCCGGCATGGGCCCCCGGGTTTTTCCGATGAGCATGAAGTTTGGTCATTTTCCTATTGAAATAGAGATATAAATCCAGGAAAGCGGCCGGCGGAGCGCGGCAATTCGGCCGCATGTTGACTCCGCGTGGAATCGTCACCGTCTGGTTGACCCCACCTTGGGGCACGGGTAAACCCGGTTCTGACATTGCAGCCATCTTGTCCGCGCAGCGCGCGCGGGAAAGGAGCCACCACGTGGAAGAGATGCTGAGGGAATACCTCCCCGTCCTCGTTCTTCTGGGCATCGCCATCGCTCTCGGCCTTGTTCTTATCCTCGCGGCGGTCGTTCTTGCCGTCCGCCATCCCGACCCGGAAAAGGTCAGCGCATATGAATGCGGCTTCAACGCCTTCGACGATGCGCGGATGAAGTTCGACGTGCGCTTCTACCTCGTCTCGATCCTGTTCATCATCTTCGATCTGGAGATCGCGATGCTGTTCCCCTGGGCGGTCGCTTTCCAGGATGTCAGCATGGCGGCCTTCTGGTCGATGATGGTCTTCCTCGCTGTGCTGACCGCGGGCTTTGCCTATGAATGGAAGAAGGGGGCGATGGAATGGGAGTGACGCGCGACGACACAAACGACGAGGCCATGGTCACCGACACCCAGGGACAGGGGCCTCAGGGTGAGCGGGTCAAGAGCGGCCCGTCGAACCAGGCCCCGGTGGAGGCCTATGCCCCCGGCTACGAACGTGAACCCGCGGTTCAGGCCCTGAACCGGGAATTGCAGGACAAGGGCTTTCTGGTCACTTCGACCGAGGACATCATCAACTGGGCGCGCACCGGCAGCCTGCACTGGATGACCTTCGGGCTTGCCTGCTGCGCGGTGGAGATGATGCATTCCTCTATGCCGCGCTACGATCTGGAACGCTTCGGCACCGCCCCACGCGCCAGCCCGCGCCAGTCGGACCTGATGATCGTGGCGGGCACGCTGACCAACAAGATGGCGCCGGCGCTGCGCAAGGTCTACGACCAGATGCCCGAGCCGCGCTACGTGATCTCGATGGGTTCCTGCGCCAATGGCGGGGGGTACTATCACTACAGCTATTCGGTGGTCCGCGGCTGCGACCGGATCGTGCCGGTGGATGTCTATGTGCCGGGCTGCCCGCCGACGGCGGAGGCGCTGGTCTACGGCATCCTGCAATTGCAGCGGAAGATCCGCCGCACCGGGACGATCGTGCGATGACGCGGCTGCAGGAGGAAGGCCATGAGTGAGGCACTGAAGGAACTGGGCGCCTATATCGAGGCCAAGCGTACCGACTGCGTGCTGGGCTGGGAGGTGGCCTTCGGCGAGTTGACCGTGGATGTGGCGCTGCCGAATATCGTGGGTCTGGTGGAGTTCCTCAAGACAGACCCGACCTGCCGCTTCTCCTCGCTGGTGGACATCACCGCAGTGGACTATCCCGAGCGGCCCAAGCGGTTCGACGTGGTCTATCACTTTCTGTCGATGTACCAGAACCACCGCATCCGCCTGCGCGTGGCTGTGCGGGAGGAGGACATGGTGCCCTCGATCACTGACGTGCACCCCTCGGCCAACTGGTTCGAGCGCGAGGTCTTCGACATGTTCGGCATCCTGTTCAGCGGTCACCCGGACCTTAGGCGAATCCTCACCGATTACGGCTTCCGCGGCTATCCGCTGCGCAAGGATTTCCCGACCACGGGTTATACGGAAGTGCGCTATGACGAGAAGCAGAAGCGGGTGGTCTACGAACCCGTGAGCCTCGTGCAGGAATACCGGCAGTTCGATTTCATGAGCCCGTGGGAGGGCGCGGAATACATCCTGCCGGGGGACGAGAAACAGGACGCGGCGAAGTAGGCGAACGGCGGCGCAGCGAGAGGCAACGGCATGATCTGGCTCATTCTTCTCTCGGCGGCATTCGTTCCACCGTTCTGGAAGATGCTGCCCGCTCATGGCATCAGCAGCTACTGGGCGATCACCGCCATCTTCCCGATCTGCGCGCTGATCCTGCTCTATATCATGGCCTTTGGGGCCAAACGCGAAGGAGGCCACGGATGATGGACGGCTCCAAGGGGTTCGACGACGCTCAGACTGGCGAACAGAAGATCCGCAACTTCAACATCAACTTCGGCCCGCAACACCCTGCGGCGCATGGAGTTTTGCGGCTGGTGCTTGAGCTTGACGGAGAAATCGTCGAGCGCTGCGATCCCCATATCGGGCTTTTGCATCGCGGCACCGAGAAGTTGATGGAAAGCCGCACCTACCTGCAGAACCTGCCCTATTTCGACCGGCTCGACTATGTGGCGCCGATGAACCAGGAGCACGCCTGGTGCCTGGCGATCGAGCGGCTGTGCAAGGTCGAGGTGCCGCGCCGGGCAAGCCTCATCCGGGTCCTCTATTCCGAGATCGGGCGCATCCTGAACCACCTGCTGAACGTGACCACCCAGGCGATGGACGTGGGCGCGCTGACCCCGCCCCTCTGGGGCTTCGAGGAGCGCGAGAAGCTGATGGTCTTCTACGAGCGCGCCTGCGGGGCTCGGCTGCACGCGGCCTATTTCCGGCCCGGAGGCGTGCATCAGGACCTGCCCCCGGAACTGCTCGACGATATCGAGACCTGGGCCGAGGAATTCCCCAAGGTGATCGCCGATCTCGACGGGCTTCTGACCGAGAACCGGATCTTCAAGCAGCGCAATGCCGATATCGGGGTCGTGACCGAGCAGGACATTCTCGACTGGGGGTTTTCCGGGGTGATGGTGCGCGGTTCGGGCCTCGCCTGGGATCTGCGCCGGGCGCAGCCCTACGAGTGCTATGACGAGTTCGAGTTCAAGATCCCGGTGGGCAAGAACGGCGACTGCTACGACCGCTTTCTGGTGCGGATGGAAGAGATGCGCCAGTCGCTCCATATCATCCGGCAGGCGATCGAAAAGCTGCGCGCGCCGGAGGGGAAGGGCGACATCCTTGCCCGCGGCAAGCTGACCCCGCCGAAACGCGGCGAGATGAAGACCTCTATGGAGGCGCTCATCCATCACTTCAAGCTATACACCGAGGGCTTCCATGTGCCCGAGGGCGAGGTCTATGCCGCCGTCGAGGCGCCCAAGGGCGAATTCGGCGTCTACCTCGTGGCCGACGGCACC
>JAUIBJ010000431.1 GCA_030428025.1 Alphaproteobacteria bacterium | reverse complement strand
AACCGGCGTGCCGGGACGGGCGAGGATGCAGTTGAAGAACATGTCGTGGGTCAGGATTTCCGGGAAGGGCCCGCCATGGGCGGTTTCCTCGATGTCCCAGCGGGTGGGCGAGATCCCCATCTCTTCGCAAAGGTCGGCCGCACCTGTTCCCACCCGGCCAAGTGCGCCGATCACGATGGCCGTGGGCCGCAGCTCGCCGGCGGTGGCGAGATCGGCGCGCAACTCATCCAGCAGCGCCCCCTTGTCGCGCCATGTGGAAACGGGCGGGCAGATCCCGCCCTGCCGCTGCGCCGCCCAGGCCTTGAGCGACACCGCCGCGCCAGCATAGCCCGCCCAGTAGCCGAAGGCCGCCACGCGCCGGCCAGCCTCGTCAACCAGATATTCCAGATCGTAAAGCGTGCCGCCCCCCGTCTTGAACCGTTCCAGCAGACGCCGGCCGGCATGCTGGCCCTTGAAGGCATGGCCGAACATGATGTGCCGGTGCTTGAGCGGCGTGCCGTCATCGGGCAGTTCCTTCAGCCCGAAGACGATGGCCTCGGCCGGGGCGTCGCGCCAGCTCCCCTCCGGCGCGATGTCGCAGCCGGCGGCGCGAAAGCCCTCGACGGGCAGGATGCGGGTGCCGCTCTCCTCCACGGTCACACGAATTCCTCGGGCGATCAGCGCTTCGGCGCCGGCGGGGGTGATCCCCACCCGTTCCTCGTTCTGCCTTTGCTCGGCGCGAACCCAGAGATGTGTCATCTGCGGCCTTTCTCAGACATAAGTTCGGGCATGGGCCCGGTCGGGGGCATCAAGATGCGGGGTGGCATTGAACGTGCCCACCATCAGCATGTCGTGAACATATTCCAGACGGTGCAGGGAACTGTTCATGATCTGCAGCATCACCTTGGCCATGCCGCCGTTCTCCAGCCCCAGGGCATGGCGCATCACCATCCCGATCACACCGCCCGAGGTGACGATCAGAATCCGCCCGTGGCCAGTGCAGATCTCGTCGACCAGCCCGCAGACGCGGCTCGAGAAACCGGCGAAGGGCTCCGGCACGTCGGTTATGGCGTCCCGTGTCCAGTGGTCGATCACCTTCGGCAAATGGGTGGCGAATTCGGTCGGGTCGCGCGGGGCCGGGATGCCAAACTGCGCCTCCATCGCCGTGGCCATGGCGAAATAGCTCAGCTCGTCCAGCCGGGGATCCTGAGCGGTGATCTCGTAGCCCATGGCGCGGGCGGTGTCGGCCTGCCGCGTGAGCGTACCGGTGATCACCCGGTCGAAATGCGGGTTTGTGGCGCGCAGATGCTCGCCCAGCCACCGCGCCTGCTGGCGGCCCAGATCGGACAGCCGGTCATAGCTTTCCTCGTCGGTGGCATGGCTGTTGGCCTGCCCGTGCCGCACCAGAATGATTTCCGCCACTTGCCCCCCCGAACTCGTTTCGCCGCGCACCCTAGCGCCACCTGCGCGCAGGGGGAAGCAGGACGGCGCAAATTCCGGCCGCCACCGCCCGCGCCCTTGTTGCCGATGCGAAACCGCAGGGCGTGCGATGGCGCAAACCTGCGGGCAGGTGTCGGCTTTGGCGGACTCGAATTTTCGCTCACATGCTCTAAGATGCCCCGGCAAAGGAGGCGCGCGCATGTCCGACACAATCCGACTCACCCTCGATGGCAAGGAAATCGAGGCCGAAGCCGGCCAGACGATCTGGGAAGTGGCCCATGGAAGGGGTCTGGTGATCCCGCATCTGTGCCACAAACCGGCCCCGGGCTATCGGCCAGACGGCAATTGCCGGGCCTGCATGGTCGAGGTCGAGGGAGAACGCACGCTTATCGCTTCCTGCATCCGCGAGGCCAAGGACGGCATGGTCGTCACCACCAATTCGGCCCGGGCAGAGAACGCCCGGAAGATGGTGGTGGAAATGCTGCTGGCCGACCAGCCCGAGCATGACCGGGCGCATGACAAATCCAGCCACCTCTGGGACATGGCGGCGATGCAGGGCGTCAGCGAAAGCCGCTTCCCGAAGCTGGAGAAGGACCGCGTGCCGCTCTTGGACGACAGCCATGTCGCCATGCGGGTCAATCTCGACGCCTGTATCCAGTGCAACCTTTGCGTCCGCGCCTGTCGCGAGGTGCAGGTGAACGACGTGATCGGCATGGCAGGGCGCGGCCATGACAGCTTTCCGGTCTTCGATTTCGACGATCCGATGGGCGCGTCCACCTGCGTGGCCTGTGGCGAATGCGTGCAGGCCTGCCCCACTGGCGCGCTGATGGAAGCAACCGTGCTGGACGAGTCCCAGGTGGGCGACAGCGCCGACTATGACGAGGAGGTGCAAAGCGTCTGCCCGTTCTGCGGCGTCGGTTGTCAGGTCAGCCTGAAGGTCAAGGACGGCCGCGTGAAATATGTCGACGGCATCAACGGACCGGCGAACGAAGGCCGGCTGTGCGTCAAGGGCCGGTTCGGCTTCGACTATATCCACCACCCGCACCGCCTGACCAAGCCGCTCATCCGGCGCGAGGATGCGCCGGCCAAGGGGCTGAACGTCGATCCCTCGAACTGGCAGGAGTTCTTCCGCGAGGCCGACTGGGAAGAGGCGATGGACTTCGCCGCCGGCGGTCTGAAGCGGCTCAAGGACGCGCATGGCGGCAAGTCGGTCGCCGGGTTCGGCAGCGCAAAATGCACCAATGAAGAGGCTTATCTCTTCCAGAAACTGATCCGCCAGGGCTTCGGTCACAACAATGTCGACCACTGCACCAGGCTTTGCCACGCCTCCTCGGTCGCGGCCCTGATCGAAAACGTGGGCTCGGGCGCCGTCACGGCCACGTTCAACGAGATCGAGAACGCCGACGTGGCCATTGTCATCGGCGCCAACCCGATCGAAAACCACCCCGTCGCCGCGACCTATTTCAAGCAGTTCACCAAGCGCGGCGGCAAGCTGATCGTGATGGACCCGCGCGGCGTGGGCCTGCGCCGTTTCGCCACGCATATGCTGCAGTTCAAGCCCGGCGCGGACGTGTCGATGCTGAACGCGATCATGCATGTGATCGTCGAGGAAGGGCTTTACGACCAGCAATATATCGAGGCCTTCACCGAGAATTGGGAAGCCGAAAAGGAACACCTCGCCCAGTTCCCGCCCGAGAAGATGGAGGCGCTCTGCGGCATCCCGGCGGATACGCTTCGCGCCGTGGCGCGTGACTTCGCCACTGCCAAGCGCGGCATGATCTTCTGGGGGATGGGGATTTCGCAGCATATCCACGGCACCGACAATTCACGCTGCCTGATCAGCCTCGCGCTGATGTGCGGACATGTGGGCCGCCCCGGCACCGGGCTGCACCCGCTTCGGGGCCAGAACAACGTGCAGGGCGCCTCGGATGCGGGCCTCATTCCGATGTTCCTGCCGGATTACCAGACGGTCACCGACGAGGGCGTACGCCGCGCCTTCACCGAAGTGTGGGAGTCCGGTGATTTCAGCGCCGAGAAGGGGCTGACAGTGACCGAGATCATGGACGAGGTTCATGTCGGCAACATCCGCGGCATGTATATCCTCGGCGAGAACCCGGCCATGTCAGACCCGGATGTGGAACATGCCCGCGACGCGCTGGCCAAGCTGGAGCATCTGGTGGTGCAGGACATCTTCCTGACCGAAACCGCCAACTATGCCGACGTGATCCTGCCCGCCTCGGCGTTCTTCGAGAAGTCGGGGACCGTGACCAACACCAACCGTCAGGTGCAGATGGGCCGGCCCGCCGTGTCGCCCCCGGGCGAGGCGCGCGAGGACTGGGCGATCACCACGGAACTCGCCCGGCGCATCGGCCTCGACTGGCGCTATGACAGCCCGGCGGATGTCTTCGCCGAGATGAAGCGCAACATGAAGTCGCTCGACAACATCACATGGGAGCGGCTGGAGAGCGAGAACGCGGTCACCTACCCGTCGCTTTCGCCCGACGATCCGGGGCAGGCCATCGTCTTCGGCGACGGCTTCCCGCGGCCCGAGGGGCGCGCGCGCTTCACGCCGGCCAGCGTCATCCCGCCGGACGACGTGCCGGATGCCGACTATCCGATGGTCCTGACC
>JAUIBJ010000430.1 GCA_030428025.1 Alphaproteobacteria bacterium | reverse complement strand
ATGCGCGACCTGGCGCTTCTGGCCCGGCACATCATCGAGGATTTCCCCGAATTCTACCCGATGTTCGCCGAGACCGAGTATGAATTCGATGGCCGCGCCCCCCAGAACACGCAGAACCGCAACCCGCTTCTGCGCCTGGGGATCGGCGCCGACGGCCTCAAGACCGGCCACACGCAGCGCGCGGGCTATGGTCTGGTAGGCTCGGCCAAGCAGGGCGACCGCCGCATCATCCTGGTGTTCTCCGGCCTCGACAGTGCCCGCCAGCGCGCCGAGGAAGCCGAGGCGCTGCTGACATGGGGCTTTCGCCAGTTCGTCCGGAAATCGGTGGTCAAGGCGGATACAGCGGTGGCCACAGCGGATGTCTGGATGGGCCAGCAGGACAGTGTCGCGCTGGTCCCGGCGCAGGACGTGACCGCCCTGCTTCCGGTTCTGACCAGCGACGAGCTGCGCGCCGAAGTGGTCTATACAGGCCCGGTGCGCGCGCCCGTGGCCAAGGGCGACGAACTGGCCAGGCTGGTCTTCAAGCCCGAGGGTTTGCCGGAACAGAGCGTGCCGCTCTATGCCGCGGATGCGGTGGAACATGGCGGCTTCATGGTGAGGCTCAGAACGGTTTCGGCGCTGTTGCTCGACCGGTTGCAGAACGGCCCCGAGGGCCGGCTTTGAGCGGGCAGGGCCTGTTCGTCACCTTCGAGGGCATCGACGGCTCGGGCAAGTCCACCCAGGCCCGGCGTCTGGCCGAGGCGCTGCGGCGGCAGGGGCGAGATGTGCTGCTCACGCGCGAGCCTGGTGGCAGCCCCGGTGCCGAGGAAATCCGACGCCTGCTGCTGGAGGGTGAGGCCGACCGCTGGTCGCCCGAAACCGAGATCCTGCTGTTCACCGCCGCACGCCGGGATCATCTGGAGCGTGTGATCGATCCGGCGCTGGCGGCGCGCCGCATCGTCATCTGCGACCGGTTCGCCGACAGCACCCGGCTCTACCAGGGCCTGCGCAGCGCCGACGGGCGGGCGCTGGTCGACCGGCTGCACGCTCTGATGATCGGGCGCGAACCCGACCTGACCCTGCTCATCGACATGGACCCGGCCGAGGGCCTGAAGCGCGCGCTGGCCCGCAAGTCGGGCGAGGAGCGCTTCGAAAGCTTCGGGGCGGACCTGCAGACGCGCATGCGGCAGGGCTTTCTCGATCTGGCCGCCGAATTCCCCGAGCGCATCGCGCGCATCGACGGTGCCCGGTCCGAGGCGCAGGTTGCGCAGGATATCCTCGCCGTCGTATCCTCGCGCCTCAGATGAGCGAGGACCCCGAACACCATCCCGATCAGGTCGCAGGTGCGCCCCACCCGCTCGAAACCGAACGGCTTTTCGGGCAAGAGGCGGCGGAGGCGGCCTTTCTGAAGGCGTTCAATTCCGGCCGGCTGCATCACGGCTGGCTGCTGACGGGGCCGCGCGGGGTGGGCAAGGCCACGCTCGCCTGGCGCATCGCGCGGTTCCTGCTGGCGACGCCAGAGGCCACCGAGGACGGGCTTTTCGGCGATGCGCCGCCCGCGCCCGACAGGTTGGACATCCCCGCCGATCATCCCGTCGCCCGCCGGGTGCGGGCGGGCTCCGACCCCGGCCTCTATCACATCACTCGCACGCCCAACCCCCAGACCAGGCGCATGCGCGACGTGATCGTGGCCGAGAACGTGCGCGACCTGAACCGCTTCCTGCAGCTTTCGGCCACCGAGGGCGGGCGGCGCGTGGTGATCATCGACAGTGCCGACGAGATGAACACCCAGGCCGCCAACGCGCTTCTCAAGATGCTGGAGGAGCCGCCGGCGCGCACCACGCTTCTTCTGGTCAGCCACCGGCCAGCCGGGCTCTTGCCCACTATCCGGTCTCGCTGCCGCGACCTGCGGCTTCAGCCGCTGGATGCCGTTGGGATGAGCCAGGCGCTGGCGCAGGCCGGTATCGATCTCGACCACGAGGCCGGTCCCATCGGCCGGCTCTCGGGCGGTTCGGTGGGCGAGGCGATGCGGCTGGTCAACCTCGACGGGCTGACGCTCTATGGTGAACTGGTGGCGCTGGTGAACAGCCTGCCCGCGCTCGACCGGCCCCGCGCCATCGCGTTGGCCCAGTCCGCCGCCGCGCGCGGCGCCGAGGACCGGCTGGATCTGCTGTTTTCGCTCACCGACCTGCTGCTGACGCGTCTGGCGCGCACCGGCGCCACCGGCGAGCCGCCGCCGGCGGTGGTCACGGGCGAGTTGGAAATGCTGGAACGGCTCTCTCCCTCTCCCCGCGCCGCCCGCGCCTGGGCCGACCTCGCGCAGGAGATCGGCGCCCGCACCCGCCACGGCCGGGCGGTCAACCTTGACCCTGCCGCTCTGGTGCTGGATACGGTCTTCAGACTGCAATCCTGTGCCACTGCCTGAGGTTTCATGACCGCCGAGATCACCGACAGCCACTGCCATCTCGACTTCGACACCTTCGACGACGAGCGCGACGCGGTGATCGCCCGCGCGCTCGAGGCCGGGGTAACGCGCATGGTGACGATCTGCACCAAGCTGCGGCTGGAGCCGCAGGTGCGGGCCATCGCCGAGCGCTACGATCCCGTCTTCTACGCCGCCGGCACCCACCCGATGAGTGCCGCCGACGAGCCGATGGCGACGGTGGACGAGCTGGTGAAGCTGGCCGAGCATCCGAAATTCGTGGGGATCGGCGAGACCGGGCTCGACTATCACTACACCGCCGACAGCGCCGAAGTGCAGCAGCAAAGCCTGCGGGTGCATATCGCGGCCGCGCGCGAAACCGGGCTGCCGCTCATCATCCATGCCCGCGATGCCGACGATGACATGGCCCGCATCCTAACGGAGGAGTTCAGGAACGGCGCCTATCTCTGCGTGATGCATTGCTTTTCTTCGGGTGAGGTACTGGCGAAGGCGGCGCTCGATCTCGGGTTTTATCTGTCCATGTCGGGCATTGCCGCCTTCCCCAAGAGCGAGGGGTTGCGCGACATCTTCGCCTCGGCCCCTGTCGACCGGATTCTGGTGGAAACCGACGCGCCCTATCTTGCGCCGCCGCCCCATCGCGGCAAGCGCAACGAGCCCGCCTTCACCGTTCATACCGCCAAGGTGGGGGCCGGGGTCTTTGGTATGGACTGGCCCGATTTCGCCGCCCGGACCCAGGCCAATTTCGAGCGCCTCTTCTGGAAGGCCGCATGATGGCGGAGACGCGCTTTATCATCCTTGGGTGCGGCTCTTCGGGCGGGGTGCCGCGGCTTGGCGGGAACTGGGGTGCCTGCGACCCCGAGAACCCCAGGAACTACCGCCGGCGCTGCTCGATGCTGGTGGAGCGCGAGACCGAAGCCGGCATTACCCGCGTATTGATCGACACCTCGCCCGACCTGCGGAGCCAGTTGCTGGGCGCCGGTGTGGGCGAGCTTGACGCGGTGGTCTACACCCATGATCACGCCGATCATGTGCACGGTCTCGACGATCTGCGGATGATCGTCTTCAACATGAAACAGAGGGTGCCCGTCTGGGCCGACGGGGACACGCAGAACACGCTCTACTCCCGCTTCGGATATGCGTTTGTGCAACCTGAAGGCTCGCCTTATCCACCGATTCTGGAGATGCACACGATCAAAGGCAATATTACCATCGAAGGCGCGGGAGGGCCGGTCACGCTGACGCCGTTCCGGGTGAACCATGGCGCCATCGATGCGCTGGGCTTCCGGATCGGCGATCTGGCCTATCTGCCGGATGTGGCCGAGATCCCCGAGACCGTCTGGCCGGCGCTGGAGGGGCTGGATTGCTGGGTGCTCGACGCGCTGCGCCGCACGCCGCACCCGACCCATGCACATCTGGAAAAATCGCTGGAATGGATTGCGCGCGCCGCCCCGCGCCGGGCGGTGCTGACCAACATGCATATCGACCTGGACTATCAGACCGTGGCCGACGAGACCCCGGACCACATCACCCCCGCCTATGACGGGATGATGATTTCCTATTCGGACTGAAGGCGTTGCAGGCGCTTCTTGATGTCATCTTGCCAGTCTTCCTGGTGATCGGATTCGGCTATCT
>JAUIBJ010000429.1 GCA_030428025.1 Alphaproteobacteria bacterium | reverse complement strand
AGGCGGACACCCCCCGTGCCGAGACGGCCTCGTCGGGCGATCACATGCTGTTGGCCCGCGCCGAACCGACACAGCCGCTGCGGCTTTCGATCCATGCGCTGGCGCTGTCGCTTTGCCTGTACGTCCCGGCGTTGGGGGTGGCGATGTTCGCCTATTCGATGCTGCGCGACGTCTTTCCGATGGCGGCCAACGCCGTCTGATCGGGCACCGGGCGCGCCATCACATAGGTGTGGATGGAAAAGACGCAGTCCTGCGATCGGGGCAGACGCAGCACGCATTGCCGTTCGGAGCGGAGATAGCGGTAGCGCGCGCCCTCCTCCGCCACCCGCGACGCCTGGCGCGAAACCGGCTGGAACAGCGCCGGATCGGCATACGCCAGCAGATTGAACCGCCAGAGCGGCCGGTCCACGCGCACCCCGTCGAAAAGGCGCTGCACGCGCCGGGCGATGCCATCGTCATAGGCCGCAACAGGGGCATGGATCGCCACCAGAGGCCGGCCGATCTTGTCGGCCAGCCGCCAGCTCGCCGGAAAGCACAGCACCGCCGCCGTCAGGACATGCTCGTCCCCCTGTTTCTGCAACAGGCAGAAATCCTCCTGTACCAGCCGGCCGAGCGTCGCCATCGGGTCGTCGGCATCGACCGAGACCTCCGCCCCGTCGGGCCGGCGCACACGGCGCTTTCCAACGTCAAACCCCGGTACGTGTCGGTCCAGCCAGTCCAGCACATGTTCCAGCAACTCCCCCGCCCCGGCCCGGCCCGCCTCGGTCATGGCCAGCACGTCGGGCCTGCGCTGCGTCAACAGCCGCTCGCGCTCGGCCATCTGGGCGGCATAGGCCTCGTCCACCAGCAGCCATTGGGCCGGGTCAAGCGGCGCGATGCCCGGCAGCGGCCGTTCGAGGCCGAGGTCATAGGGCGTGCGGGACTGAAGGATCGCGGTCATGGGCCACGCATAGCAACGTGGCCGGGCCTGCGCATCCGCAAAACGAAAAGACGCGGCACGGCCGGGCCGCACCGCGTCAGTTGGCACTTCTCTGCCACAGGCCCGTGACGGGCATGTTCGCCTCTCGGGCTTGACCCGCACGCTCGCCAAAGAATGTGTCAGAAAAATGGCAAAGGGGCAAAACGTCTGTGAAATCAGCCGGTTTCGATCCGAAAGTATTCCGAAATCATCCGGTAATCCTTGCGCGGCCCCCGCACCCGCCAGCGGCTGCTCCAGTCGGGCCAGCGGCGGAAATCATAGGTCACGTCATAGATGTCCGGATCGCACAGGTGGCGGTCCGACGGGGCGGCCGCGCCCAGGTCGATCCGGTGGAAGGGGCGCCCGTCCGGAAAAAACACCTCGATCACGCCGGCCGGACCGTTCCGCCAGAGATAGCACCGCTCGGCCCGCACCGGCGGGTGGCCCGCCAGCTGCAACTGCCCGATTTCGGCATAGGCCAGCCCCTGACCGTCCGGCCGGAACCGCGCCTCGCCATCAAAGCGGGCCCCGGCGCCGTCCGCCGGGTGGATGGCCCGCGCGATCCGCCAAGCGCCTTCGAAATCCTGAAGCCTCGGTCGCACCTCCCCCTCCCGCCTTGCCGCCTGTCGGGGGACAGTCTAAACCCCCCGCGACAGCCCATTCAAACCGAAAGCCGCATGCGATGATTCCACGCTATTCCCGCCCCGAGATGGTTCAGATCTGGGAACCCGCCACCAAGTTCCGCATCTGGTACGAGATCGAGGCCCATGCCTGCGACGCGATGGCCGATCTGGGCGTGATCCCGCGCGAGAACGCCGAGGCCGTGTGGAAGGCGAAGGATGTCGAGTTCGACGTGGCCCGCATCGACGAGATCGAGGCAGTGACCAAGCATGACGTGATCGCGTTTCTGACCCACTTGGCCGAACATGTGGGCAGCGACGAGGCGCGTTTCGTGCATCAGGGCATGACCAGTTCGGACGTGCTGGACACCTGTTTCAACATCCAGCTCACCCGCGCCGCCGACATCCTGATCGCGGATATCGAGGCGCTTCTCGCCGCGCTGAAACGGCGGGCCTTCGAGCACAAGATGACCGTGCGGATCGGGCGCAGCCACGGCATCCATGCCGAACCGACCACCATGGGACTGACCTTCGCGCGATTCTACGCCGAGATGGACCGCAACCTGCGTCGCCTGAAAACCGCCCGCGAGGAGATCGCCACCGGCGCCATCTCCGGCGCAGTGGGCACGTTTGCCAATATCGACCCGCGCGTAGAGGAACATGTCTGCGCCAAGCTGGGCCTGACGCCCGAGCCGATTTCCACCCAGGTCATCCCCCGCGACCGCCACGCCGCCTTCTTCGCCGCCCTTGGCGTGGTGGCGTCCTCGATCGAGAATGTCGCCATCGAGATCCGCCACATGCAGCGCACCGAGGTGCTGGAGGGCGAGGAGTTCTTCTCGAAAGGTCAAAAGGGCAGTTCGGCCATGCCGCACAAGCGCAACCCGGTCCTGACCGAGAACCTGACCGGGCTCGCGCGGCTGGTGCGCATGGCGGTGACCCCGGCGATGGAAAACGTGGCGCTCTGGCACGAGCGCGACATCTCGCATTCCTCGGTCGAGCGCAATATCGGCCCCGACACCACCGTCACGCTGGACTTTGCCCTCGCCCGCCTGACCCAGGTGATCGACAAGCTGGTGATCTATCCCGACAACATGTTGGCCAACATGCACAAGTTCCGCGGGCTGGTGATGAGCCAGCGGGTTCTGCTGGCGCTGACCCAGGCGGGGGTGAGCCGCGAAGACGCCTACAAGCTGGTGCAGCGCAACGCGATGAAGGTCTGGGAAGAGGGGCGCGACTTCAAGACCGAACTTCTGGCCGACCCGGAGGTGACCGCCGCGCTCAGCCCCGCGCAGATCGAGGAGAAATTCGACCTCGGCTATCACACCAAGCACGTGGACACGATCTTTCGGCGGGTCTTCGGAGAAAGCTGACCTCACGATCATGTGATCGCAAGATGCGGCGTTGTGGCCGAAACGGCTGACCCGACGTCAATTTCGTGCTATGTTTCTGCTTATCCGAACAGGAGGACAAGTATGAAAACCAAGGTCATTCTGATTTCCGCCCTCATCAC
This sequence comes from Alphaproteobacteria bacterium, assembly GCA_030428025.1. GTDB lineage: Bacteria > Pseudomonadota > Alphaproteobacteria > Rhodobacterales > Rhodobacteraceae > Roseovarius. The sequence continues at coordinate 968 of JAUIBJ010000429.1, read as the reverse complement.
GGCGGCTTCCAGCATGTCGGCCTATGCCGGCTGCAAGTGGCACGAACAGCAGGCCATGTCCTGCGCCGATGGCACGTCATACGACCCCGAAAGCAAGACCTGCGTGCCGACCACCAGCTGAGACCGGATCGCCGGGCGGCGGGCAGACCCGCACCGCCCGGCACATCCGCCTGTTTCCCTTAGACCTTTCTTCACCCTCGCCTCCTAGTCTGGCGCGCAAAGCCAGATGGGAATCGGGATGTCCTCCACTGAACTCGCACGTTTCGCGCCGCAGTCGAAGCCGGCCTCCGCCGCTGCCCGCCTCTCGCGGCGGCAGAAGGCGGCGATCATCGTGCGTTTCCTGCTGAACGAAGGCGCCGAGGTGGCGCTCACCGACCTGCCCGAGGGGTTGCAGGAGGTGCTGACCACGCAGATGGGCTCGATGCGCTATGTCGACCGGGCGACGCTGGCCGACGTGGTGGCCGAATTCGCGGCCGAGCTCGAGGCGATGGGCCTGACCTTTCCGCGCGGGGTGGCCGGGGCGCTTTCCGCGCTCGACGGGCGGATCAGCGCCCAGACCGCCGCGCGCCTCCGGAAGGAGGCCGGCGTGCGCCAGTTCGGCGATCCCTGGCAACAGGTCTGCAACGCCGACACGCCGATGCTGCTGAAGATCCTGCAATCCGAAAGCACCGAGGTGGCGGCGATCCTGCTGTCCAAGCTCGACGTGGCCCGCGCGGCCGAGCTTCTGGGCCGCCTGCCCGGCGAAACCGCAAGGCGCATCACCTATGCCGTCTCGCAGACCGGCGCCGCCACCCCGGCGGCGGTCGACCGGATCGGCCTGTCGCTGGCCGCGCAGCTGCACGAGGTGCCGCCCACCGCCTTCGCCGACGGCCCCGTGGAACGGGTGGGCGCGATCCTCAACTATTCCCAGGCCGCCACCCGCGACGACGTCCTCACCGGGCTGGAGGAGGAGGACGAGGATTTCGCCC
>JAUIBJ010000428.1 GCA_030428025.1 Alphaproteobacteria bacterium | reverse complement strand
CGCCGTCGCCATGACCAGAACCGCCAGCGCGAGGAAGTAATCCCCGTACATCATGTATTTGTAGCCCAGCCATTCGCGGAAACCGAAATCGCCGTATTTCGCCATGCCGCGCGTGCCGCCTGTGAAATTGCGGCAGGTCACGCCCTCCATGTAGAAACAGGCTGTGTCGGTGATGATCATCAGATACATCACCTGCGCGATGGCCAGCGTCAGAAGGGCCACGTAAGGCCCTTTCAGGCGCAGGCAGGCGAGCCCGATGATCAGGCTGAAGATCACCGCGGCCAGCCCGCCGAACGGCAGGGCGAGCCACAGGTTCCAGCCGCCGTAAAGGCCCAGCATCGCCGTGGCATAACCGCCGAAGGCAAAGATCGCCATCTGGGCCAGTGAAAAGATGCCCGCCACGCCGAAGACGAGGTTCCACTGGGTCACCACCGTCACCCAGATGAAGAACAGCGTGAACTGCCCGACGATATAGCGCGACGGGAAGAGGAACGGCATGACGAGCGCCAGCAGCAGCAGGAACACGCCGATATAGATGTCTTTCCTGACCGGGGTCATAGCCGGTTCACCTTGGTGCGGCCGAAGAGGCCGTTGGGTTTCCACACCAGCACGATGATGACCACCAGCAACATCCCGGCGAAGGCATAGCGCACGCCAAAGGCGAACTGGATGAAGGCCTCGAAGAGGCCCAGCATGAAGGCCGCGTAGAGCGCGCCCATAACGTTGCCTAGCCCCGCAACCACGCAGATGATGAATGCCTTCAGCATCGGGTCGTAGCCCATGGTAGGTGCCAGCGTGGTGATCGTGCTCAGCATGATGCCCGAGGCGGCCGAAAGCCCGCCTGCCAGCGCGAAGACCTGCGCGTAGACGAGGTTGACCGGCACGCCCATCAGCCGGGCGGCATCGCGGCTTTGCGAGACGGCGCGCATCGCCCTGCCCATCCTTGTGCGGGCCATGAGCATCGCCAGAAGCACCATAAGGATGGCCGATCCGAAGACGATGATCACGCTGTTGAACGGCACATGGGTCGAGCCCACGAAAAAGCCGCCCTCGACCGTCAGCGGCTGGCGGATGGGATAGGCGCCAAAGAATTTCTGCAGCATCGCCTCCAGCACCGTGCCGACGCCGACCGTGGCGATGATGACATTGACCTCGAAGCCCTCGCGGTTGAGCATCTGGCGCACCACTGCCACATACATGAAGAGACCCAGCAAGCCCCCCGCCGCGACCGAGAAGATGATGGAAAGCGGCACACCCAGCCCCATGCCGGAGAAGGCCACATAGGCCACGTAGCCGCCGAAAGTCAGAAGTGCGCCCTGCGCCATGTTGAGCACGTTCAGCGCACCCCAGATCAGCGAAAGGCTGACCGTGCTGATCGCGTACATGGCGCCGAGTGTCAGGCCGCTGACGAGGATCTGAAATGTCGTGTCCATGCCTTATCCGCCCAGATAGGTTTCGAGTATGTCCGCATTCTCCTCCATCTCGTCGGCAGAGCCCTGCCAGACGATCCGGCCGTCGTCGAGAAGATAGACCTTGTCGGCCACGCCGATCACGCGGCTTGCGTTTTCCTCGACCAGCAGGATCGTCGTGCCGCGCGCCTTGAGATCGGCGATGACCTCGTAGATCTGGTCGATCACCAGCGGCGCGAGGCCCAGCGACGGCTCGTCGATCAGGAGGAGCTTGCCATTGGCCATCAGCCCGCGCCCGATCGACAGCATCCGTCGCTCGCCGCCCGATAGTGTGCTGGCGATCTGTCCGCGCCGCTCTTCAAGACGCGGCAACAGCTTGTAGACGGTTTCGAGGCTTTCACCCGCATTGGCATAGGCCGCCTTCGGATAGGCGCCCATCATCAGGTTGTCCTGCACGGACATGTCGGTGAAGAGGATGTCGCCCTGCGGGATCTGGACGACGCCCTTCTCGACGATCTGATGCGCCTTGCGCCCGCTGATCGCCTGCCCTTCGAGGCGGATCTCGCCGGAGGTGAGCCGCACCAGCCCCGAGATGGCGTGCATCAGCGTCGTCTTGCCGTGGCCGTTGGGGCCGATCAGGGTGACAAGGCCGCCGGCGGGCACCTCGAGCGAGACGTCGCGCAGCACCTTCTGGCCGCCATAGCCGGCCTCGACATTGCGGATTTCGAGAAGCGGCGCGGTCATGGATGTTCCGCCTTCTGCGAATAGTCGGCCACGCGCTTGCTCATGCGCTCACCGAGATAAACCTCTTTGACGCGGTCGTCGGTGGCCAGTTCCCCGGGCGTGCCCTCGAAGATCTTCTCGCCGTGATGCATGATGAGCACCCGGGTCGAGAGCTGCACGAGAAACCGCATCACATGCTCGATGAGAATGATTGTCACACCCTGCCGGGTGAGCTTCTTGACCAGTTCCATCAGCCGGTTGATCTCTTCCGGATTGAGTCCGCCCACCGGCTCGTCCATCATCAGGATTTTTGGCCGGGTCGCCAGCGCACTGGCAATCATCAGCAGCTTCCGGTCGAGCACCGGCAGGCTGCGGACCGGCGCGGAAAGCGAGCGGGTGTAGCCGACGAACTCGATCGCCTCGTCGGCCACGCGCTTGATTTCCGCATTGTAGGACAGCGGCGGAAAGCCCTGCGAGGATTGACCGAAAGCCGCCGCGATGCGCACGTTCTGCAGGGCCGACAGCGTGTCGAACCCGGCGTTCGACTGGAACATGCGCGCGATTCCCAGATGACAGATCGCATGCGGCGTAAGGCTCTGGATATCGCGCCCTGCGAACACGATCCTGCCCTCGTCGGCGGGGTTCAGCCCCGAGATGAGCTCGAACAGCGTGGTTTTTCCCGCGCCGTTCGGCCCGCCGATGCCCAGGATCTCTCCGGGGGCGAGGTCGAACGAAAAATCCTTCACCGCTGCCATCGCGCCGAAAAACTTGCTTACGTTTCGGCAGGACAGCAGCGGTGAGCTGATCGCGTCTTCCTCGATCAGTCCGTCAGGCATTTCACGCCTTGATCCAGGGCGGCATGACGAACTTGGCCGTCTCGAAGGGCGGCGGCGCTATCATTGCCGGATCCTTGGTGAAATCCTGGATCTGCAGGTACTGGTGCGGCATCCCGAGCGACGGGTCGTTGGTCGCGTCCGGATAGGGGATCGCGGCCTGTTCGGGATAGAAGAAATGGGTCGTCCCCATCACGCCGCGGTGGATCGTCCGGCGCAGCCGCTCGGAAATCAGGCGGTTCTGCTCGTACTCGCCCGGGCCGCCGGTGCCCCCGGCCAGCGCCGCGGCGATGGCGTAGTAATGCGCGCTGTCATAGACCTGCGCACCCACCAGCGGGCTGGAATCGGCACCGAAGCGATCCTTGTAGCGCTTGATGAAGGCCTGGCCCATTTCGTCCTGCAGAGCGGCGATGACGGTCGAGTAGAGCACGCCGTTGGTGTTCTCCTTGCCGATCTCGCGGAAGGCGGCCAGCGAGGGCCCGTACTGCATGTAGACAAGGCTGTCGGTCGGGTTCGGCACGAACTGGATCATGAACTGCGCCAGGTCCTGCGGCACCCAGTGGGTGACGGCGATGCAGGCGGGCGGGTCGTTGCGGATCTTGGCCAGCGTCGGGCCCCATTCCGAAATCGGCACCACCACGGTTTCGAACAGGCTGATATCCCAGCCATACTTTTCCGCGTTGTCCTGGATGGCGTTGGCGATCACCATCGAATAGTTCTGCGATCCGGTCACGATCGCGATCTTGCGGTTGGACGGGCTCCATTCGCCGTTGTCCACCAGCCCGTTGAGGAAGGCCAGCAGGCCCTCGCCATACCAGTATTCGGCCGGGTCGCCCATGAAGATGCCGTAATACCGGTCGGGGTCGTCGCCCACGGTGGTGTGGTGCACGATGTCGGTATTGTGGTGGATATAGATGATGCCGGCATCGGCGATGGCGTCGTATTCCTGCGTCACGGCGCCGGTATTGTAGCCGTTGACGATGGCGTGCACGCCGTGCCGGTCGATCAGGCGCTGCATCGCGGGGATGATGTTGTCGGCACCCTGTTCCTTGGTGTCCTCGAACACCGGCTGCAGCGGCCGGCCGAGAATGCCGCCCAT
>JAUIBJ010000006.1 GCA_030428025.1 Alphaproteobacteria bacterium | reverse complement strand
GGCAACTCGACGTGTCGTTTCGCGAAGACGCCGCGCGCAACCGCAAAGACAATGGGCCTGGCAACATCGCCGTGCTGCGGCGCCGCGCCCTCGACGTGGTCCGCCGCGACACTTCCAAAACGTCACTGTCCCTCAAACTCAAAAGGGCAGGCTGGGACGAAGCCTTTCTACGCAAACTTCTCACCAATATCTCAACAACTTAGGCCAAAAGCGATTGCCCTGCCGCGGTAGACGGAAGCTTTTCGGCCACACGGCGATTATCGGGTTCGCGCGAGATAGATGTGGAGCGGTAAGCCACCGCATTGACGAGCGCCATTTGGCCCGCTGCGATCAGATCTGCGTAATTTCGCGCGCCATAATAGGGTGCGATCTGACCCGGATGCACAGCACGTGGGTTTCGGAGGAGATCAAGGTAGCGATCAACCGCGTCGGGCGCTGCGAACTCTGTCGGCGTCACGACAGGATCATAGCCCCCGTTGGCCTCTAGCAGAATTACGGGGGCGTTAATGATATCGCCGATAAAGGCAGGCGGCGGGTAGTCGAGGTTGAAACTGTGCATGTTGCCAGCAAACACGTGTGCATCCAGGGGATGAATGCTGCCATCGAGCTGTGACCAGTGGCGGACGATTGAAGTCGGTGCGGACAAGTTACCTCCAACTGTAAAGCTGAGCATAGAATAGACGGATATTCGTCCCAATGCCCACACCCCGCGAAACCATTCTCACCGCGCTGCACGCGCGGCTTTCGGCGCTGCCTGCGACTGCCCTGCGCGGCGAGGTTCTGCCCGAACGCGTGCCAGCTGCTGGCCTGCTGATCCTGCGGGACGGTGAACCGGGTGAGCCTGAGGTCACGCTATCGCCACTGCGCTACCACTACCAGCACCGGGCCGAGATCGAGGCAGTGATACAGGGTGCTGAGCGTGATGACGCATTCGACACGCTTACCGCCAGCATCGGCACGGCCCTTGCCGCCGACCGCACATTGGGCGGCCTCTGCGACTGGATCGAGGCCGAGGCGCCGCGCGCGGTCGATCTGCCGGTCGAGGGCGCCGCCAGCCTGAAGGCGGCCGTTATCCCGGTGGTGCTGCATTATTCCACGGCCGATCCCTTGGCCTGAGCCCACACAAGAATTGGAGACGATACAATGGCACGAGCGCATGGCGCCCGGGCAAGGCTGGCGCTTGCCTTTGAGACGATCTACGGCACTGCGCCCGAGGCGGGTTGGCAGCAGATGCCCTTTGTCAGCAGCACGCTCGGCGCTGAACAGCCGCTCCTGGCGTCAGAACTTCTGGGCTATGGCCGCGATCCGCAGGCGCCGCTGGCCGATGCGGTCACCGCTGATGGCGATGTGGTCGTGCCGATCGACACGGTAGGGTTCGGGGTCTGGCTGAAGGCAGCCTTTGGCGAGCCTGTGACCACAGGGCTCGACCCGGGTCCGTTCACCCATGCGTTCACCTCGGGCGGCTGGGATCTGCCCTCGCTCGCCATTGAGACGGCCATGCCGGAAGTGCCGCGCTATGCGCTGGCCACGGGCTGCGTGCTGGACCAACTCAGCTGGCAAATGGCGCGCTCGGGGTTGCTGACGGCGACCGCCCGACTGATTGCGCAGGGCGAAAGCGTCGCCGCGGCTTCGATGATCGGCACGCCTGAGGTGCCAGCGTTTCAGAGGTTCGGCCATTTTCACGGGGCGATCACGCGTAATGGCCAGCCGCTCGGCAATATCGTCTCGGCCGAGATCACCTATGCCAATGGCATCGACCGGATCGAGACCATCCGCAACGATGGGCGCATCGAAGGCGCCGATCCTGGCATGGCGGCGCTGACCGGCCGGTTGGAGGTGCGATTTGCCGATCAGGTGCTGATCGACCAGGCGATCGCGGGCGAGGCTTGTGCGCTGAGCTTCGGCTATGCGCTGCCCTCGGGCGAAAGCCTGACGGTCGAGGTGCCGGCAGTCTATCTGCCCAGGCCACGGGTCGAGATCGCCGGGCCGCAGGGCATTCAGGCGAGTTTCGACTGGCAGGCCGCCAAGGATGCCACGGCGGGTCATATGTGCCGGGTCACGCTGGTGAACGCGGTGGAGGCGTATTGAAGATGCTGACACTGGATCTCACCAATGAGTCCCGCTGGGTCGAGCTGATCCCAGGCCTGCGCGTCCAGCTGCGCCCCCTGACGACTGCGCTGATGGTCGCGGCCCGTGCAGATCCGGCGCTGGATATCGCCACGGCGGAAGGCGAGGATGCGATTGCCACCGAAGCCTTGGCGCTGACCATGGCCAAGGCGCTGGCGCGGCAAGCCATCCTCGATTGGGAGGGCGTCGGCGATGCCGAAGGCCAACTCGTGCCGGTGAGCCCCGCCGCAATCGACGCGCTGCTGGATATCTGGCCGGTCTTCGAGGCCTTCCAGAGGATCTATGTCTCGAAGGGTCTGCTGCTGGACGCAGAAAAAAACGTCTCACCGCCCTTGCCGATTGGGTCTTCGGCGGGGGCGATCGCTACTGCACCGCCTGCGCGAGCAGCTGCGAAGACTGCCCGGCGCGGCAAAACCGCCCGCTGACCCGCGAAGGCATCGCGGTCTGGGATCTCGTGCAGCGCCTCGGGGGGCAACTCCGGCTGGTCGCAGGCGCACAGGGTGCCATCGTCATTGGCTGGGATATGAGCGCCGCGTTGGCCCTCGCCGCGGCACTGGGCATCCCGCCTCTGGCAGTGGCTGAACTGCTGCCGCCCATCGAAGCGGTGATGGTGCGCAAGCTGAATGAAGAAGCGCGATCAGTGATCAGCGCCTCCGCCTGACCTCGTTCGCTATCCGAACGAGGTGTTTCACGATGTTTTCCGCGAAAGGCTCCGACCCATGGCAGAGAAACGCGTCAGCGTCCGCCTTGCGGCCGTGGGCGGAAGGCAGGTCCGGGCCGAACTCGAAGGTGTCGGCGACGCCGGCGCGCGGGGCTTTGGACGGCTGTCGCGCGAGATGGAGGCGGCCAACACGCGGCTTGCGGGTTTCGCGCGGCGCGTCGGCGTTGCCATGGGCGCGGCAGCTGCCGCAACCACCGCCGCCTTGGGCGTCATCGTGCGGACGACAGCGCAGAGTGCCGCGCAGATCCAGCAGTTCGCGCAGGTGGCCAATGCGACGCCGGAGGTCTTCCAGCGCTGGTCGGCCGCCTCGGCCACGGTCGGGATCGAGCAAGAGAAGCTCGCCGATATCCTGAAGGATGTGAACGACCGGGTCGGGGATTTCCTGCAGACGGGCGGCGGCCCGATGGCGGATTTCTTCGAGAACATCGCGCCGCGCGTCGGTGTCACGGCAGAACAATTCGCGCGCCTCGCCGGCCCGGAGGCCCTGCAGCTTTACGTCACCTCGCTCGAGCGCGCCGGCCTCTCCCAGCAGGAGATGACCTTCTATCTCGAGGCCATGGCCTCGGATGCGACGCGGCTCATCCCGCTTTTGCAAAATGGCGGGGCCGAGATGACGCGCCTCGGCGAGCGGGCGGCCGGCTTTGGTACGGTCCTCGACCGCGAGGCGCTGTCCGCGCTGCGGCGCACCGAGATCGCGCTCATCGGCGTGGGCCAGGTGTTTCAAGGGATGCGGGTGCAGATCGGGGCGACGCTGGCGCCTGCAGTAACGGGAATGGCGGAAGCCTTCCTGCGCTTGGCAGAGACTGGCGGCCCGATCAACCGCGCCTTCACAGCCGTGCTCGAAAATCTGGCCCGCCTTGGCACCTATGCCGCCACCTTCGCGGGCTTCCTCGCCGGGCGCTGGGTGGCCGGCATGGCGGCCGCGGCGCTGTCGGTCCGGGGGCTGGCTACTGCGCTTGTGTTTCTCCGCGGAGCCTTGATCCGCACCGGGATCGGGGCGCTGATCGTCGGCGCGGGCGAGTTGTTCTATCAGTTCACCCGGCTTGTCAGCGGTGTCGGCGGAGCCGGCAATGCCTTGAGCCTTCTGGGCCAAGTGGCCGCTGAAGCCTGGGACCGGCTTTCCCTCTCCGCTTCCGCCGCTTGGGCGCGCGTGGAGGCGGGCTGGGCCCGCACGCAGGCCGCGATCTATGACGGGCTGCAGAGCACGACGGAAGCCGTGACCGGCTGGGCCAATGGCACGATCGGGGCGTTTCAGGGGGGCTTTGACGCCGTGGTCGCGATTTGGGGTGCGCTGCCCCAGACAATCGGGGATTTCGCCTACCAGGCGGCGAACGGGCTGATCGACGGCGTCGAGGCCATGCTGAATGCCGTCGTCCGCCGGATCAACCGGTTCATCGAAGGGTTGAACAGCGCCCTTGCCCTGTTGCCGGATTGGGCCGTCGGCGAAGGTGGCGCCCGCATCGGCACGCTCGATCCTGTCGACCTGGGCGGCCTCGAGAACCCCTATGCTGGGGCGGCAACTGCGACCGGCACTGCCGCCGCAGAGGCGTTTCGCGCGGCGATGGGGCGATCATACGTCGAGGCGCCCAATCTCTTCGGCGGCATGGCCGAGGCAGCGCGCGGTCGGGCGGATGGCTATTCCGAAGCCGCAGGGATGCTGTCAGACGCCGCCAACCGGCCACGCACCGCCTGGGAGGCTCTTAAGGCCGCTGTCACATCCGCAAGATCCGAGGGTAGCGCCGCACTGGACGAGGCAACCGCGGCCGCAGATCGAACGACGGCAGCGCTCGGCGAGACCGCGGACGCTGCCGGCCAAGCCGGTGACGCGACCCGGCAGGCAGGAGGCGCTGCCACGCAGGCCGCCGAGGAAGCCGCCACCGGCTGGCGCGCTGTGGCGCAAAGCCTCGCCGACTATGCCCGCGAGGCGATGGATCTCGGCAAAGGCCTCGGTCAATCGCTGGTCGCAGGGTTTCAGTCGGCAGAAAGCGCGTTCCGGACCTTCGTCACCACCGGCAAGCTCGACTTCAAAAGTCTGGTGTCCTCGATCCTGGCCGATCTTGCGGTGATCGCTGCGCGGCGCTTCATTCTCGGCCCGATCGCCAATGCGCTCTCGGGCGCTCTTGGTGGCTTGGGCGGCGGCGGTGGTCTCTTCGCGGGCATCCTGCATCAGGGCGGCATTGTTGGTGGGCCAGCGCCCATGCGCATGGTCTCGGCGATGGCTTTCGCCGCCGCGCCTCGAATGCATGACGGTGGCTGGGCCGGTCTCAAGCCCGACGAAGTCCCTGCGATCCTTCAGCGCGGCGAGCGGGTGCTCTCGCGCCGCGAAGCCGCCGCCTATGGCGCGGGCGCGGCAGGGCGGGACGCGCCTCCGGTGATCAACGTCACCATCCAGACCCGCGACGCCGAGAGCTTCCGGCAATCACGCACGCAGGTGGCCAGCGACATCGCCCGCGCCGTCGCGCTCGGGCGGCGGGGCATGTGACCACTTCAGATTATCGTCGCGCACCGCAGTCGCGGGGCGTGGCGAGCTGTCAGACCAGGGACATCAAGATATGACCTTCTGCGAACACCGTTTCCCCGATGACATCAGCCGTGGGGCACGCGGGGGCCCGGAACGGCGCACGCAGGTGGTGGAACTGGCTTCGGGCTTCGAGGAAAGGAACGCCTCCTGGGCACAGTCCCGGCGTCGCTTCGATGTCGCCTATGGCATCCGCCGCGCCGATGATCTCGCCCGGGTCGTCGCCTTTTTCGAGGCCCGCCGGGGCAGGCTACAGGCGTTTCGGTTCAAGGACTGGTCGGATTACAAGTCCTGCCTGCCCTCGGTGAGAGTGTCCGAACTCGACCAGCAGATCGGCGTGGCCGATGGTGCGGCCACCAGCTTTGCGCTGACCAAGGCCTATGGCAGCGGCCCCGAGACCTACCTGCGCCGCATCGTGAAGCCGGTCACCGACACCATCCGCATGGCGCTGAACGGGGCCGAGCAGTTCACTGGCTGGTCGGCAGATGTCACCACCGGCATCGTCAGTTTCGATGCGGCACCCGATCCCGGCGTCACCGTCACGGCTGGCTTCGAATTCGACACGCCTGTCCGTTTTGACGCTGACACGCTCGACGTCACCCTCGATCTCGAACGCCTGGGCTCGATCACCGCGATCCCGCTCATCGAAGTCCGCCTCGCCTGACCCAGTCACCCCGGACCCACCCCATGCAAAGCTACACGCCCCTCGAACATCGCCCCGGCGACACGCCGCAGCTGTACCAGACCGGGACCGCCACGCCCGCCGTCGCACCGGACGGCAAAGTCCTGCGCGTCACCGGCCCCGGCCGCATCGTAGGCCTCGCCCCCGTGCCGATGGAACCGGGCGAGCTTTACAGCTTTCGCGCGGCCTGGCGCAGGGCCGCCGAGACCCCCGATCCCGCCAATGATGCGATCAGCTGCGGCATCGACTGGCTCGGGTCTGACAAGGTGCGGCTCTCCTCCACGACGATTGCCACCGATACCACGCTGACACTGGCCTCCGGCCGGCGCGAGATCCGCGCCTCCGTCGCTCCGCCCGGTGCTGGCCCCGGCGAGGTCATCGCCCCGACCGGTGCCCGATATGCCCTGCCTTGGGTGGAAGTCTTCGGCACAGGGCACCAGACCGATATCGAGATCGCCAGCCTTGAGCGCCTGCCGCTCGCCTCCGTCCCCGTCGCGCGCACCTTCTATGTCACCATGGCAGGCCGCGACAGCAATGCCGGCACCTCGCTCACCGTGCCGCTGGCCACCGTCGCCGAGGGCCTGGCCCGCGCGGCCGCCCTTAGCCAGCCCGCCGTCGTCATCATCCAGCCCGGCGAGTACACCGTCCCACCCGAGACCGTGATCCCCGCCAATTGCGCGCTCTATGGCTATGACCTGCGTGTGACCAAGCTGCGCCTGCCCTCGGGCCAGGAGGAGAACAACATGTTCCTCCTCTCCAATGGCTGCAAGGCGCGCGGCTTTACCTTCACAGGTCTCCGCCATGAGCCCTACACACTGGCCGGCGGCCCGCCCAAGAAGGGCTATGCCTTCGCATTCAAGCCCGGCGAGGTGATCACCCGCTCGCCCTATATCGCCGATTGCTCGCAGCTCCACAGCTTCTCCCAGGATCAGATGGTCCTGCCCATCGACAAACCAGCCAGCAATCCCCTGATGCCGCGCGGCGGTGGCAACTTGCTGGCCGATGGCTCGGTCCTGGCCCCGTCCTCGCCGCTGCGCTCGGTCGTGGTCGACAGCTTCACTGCCATCAACCCCAATGGTGTGGGCTATGCCATCACCCGCAACGCCTTCGTCCAGCTGGTCTCGGTCTTCACCAACTGGTCGCGCGTCGGCCTCTGGGCCCATGATGGCGGCCAGGTCACGGTGGCCAACTCGAACAACACCTTTGGCGATTACGCGTTCGCCGCCACAGGGTTTCGGAAGACGATCCAGATCGCCGGCGTCCCGGACGCATCCGTCCTGCGTGTCTCTGCCTCCGCCGCCAATACCATCACCAGCCAAACCGAGGCCATCGTCACGGCCCTCATGACCACGCGCTATCCAACGCTTGCCAACTGGCCCACGCTTTCTGAGCCACAGAAGACCCTGGCCGAACGCGACACCCGCACGCTCTTGCGCAGCCTGGTCGCCGATCTGCGCACCGGCCAGGATCGCGGCGCGCAGTATTTTGCAAAGGGGCTCTTTGACTGGAATGGCCAGCACGCGTTTTCCATTGCGCTGGTCCCGCTTTTCCTGGCCTGCTGGCAAGAACTGCGTCTCGAGCTTGAGAGCCGCATCACAGGGTCTGCCGAGCGCGCCATGATCGCAGCCCTCATTGCCCTGATTTCCGATGTCACGGCAAACCCCGACAGCTATCACAGCGCCTTCACCTCGGTGATCGAGGCCACAGGACAGCAGTTCAGCTACGCAGGCTCCGGGGTCAACTACAACGCGTTGCCCTACAGCCAGCGCGGCACAGGTCAGGCCCCAGATCCCGCCAGCGCCATTTACAAGTCCGGCGGGGGACGGATCTTTGCAACCTTCTCAACCGAGCTTGGCGACACCTATCTCGGCGAAGATCTGCGCGTGGATTTCGAGCGCAGCACCATCGAAGGCCAGGCCTTCAACCGCGGTGTCCAGAATATCGCCCTTCCTCTCATCATCGGTCTTGGAGCCTGAGCCATGTCTGTTATTCGCACGCCGCGCCCACCGCTCAATCTCTTTGAGGCCGTGCGCGCCGAGATCGGCCCGGCCTGGGCCCCCATCTATGAGGTCCCCAGCTATCTCATCCCCGCCAATGGCCCGAGCCCCGAACGCAGCATTGGCGCGGCCGTCATCATGACCGGCCTTCTCGTCAGCAATACAGGCTTTGCCGATATCAGCTTTTCGGCGCGAATCGTGGGGCGCGACGGCATCAACTATCCCGTGCTCCTGGAAGCCACCGTGCCCCCGAATGATTTTGCGCTGATCGGGCTCGACCGCCAGGTCATGCTGTCAGGTGAAGCGCTCGAGATGCGCGCGGGTGATGCGCAATCCGCCGTGGTGCATTTCACCTTCATTCTCAATCAACGCGAAGAGTTCGAGGTCATCACCCCATGAGCAGTGGCATCACCTACGCCTCCGGACGCGAACGCCTGATCGGCTTTGGCCGGCGGCTCACCTCCATCGCCGCCCTCGATCCCGCCCGCTACGAAGGCGCGGCCCTTTATTACGAGGGGGACTTTCTCTATTCCGACGGCGAGCAATGGAAGATCCCAACCGAGACGCGCCCCATCGTGCGCCCCTCGGCCCTCGTGCCCACCAATGCCGCAGAACAGGCCCAGCTGCGCCTGACCGAGTTCCTGAGCCCGCTTGGCCTGCAGCAGACCTCCGTCGTCTTCGAGGTGAGCCTCAGCGGGGATTTCGAGAACGATCGGTTGTTCCAGCGCGTCTCGACCGATCCCAATGCCTCCGTCTATGACATCCTCTTTCCCGATGATGGCATTTCACCCGGCCAGGCGTTTTTCTGGCGCGGGCTCTATACCGCCACCGGCGGGCAGCAATCGGACTGGTCCTCGGCTTACCGTCAGGTCTATCCCGACCTCATCACCCCGCCCGTGCCGCTGACCCGGCCCTTCGCCATCACCGCGACCCTCGAGATCAGCCCCTATGAGTCAATCTTCGGGCTGAACTACATCGACACGGAATTCGAGATCTATGACGCCACGGGCGCAACGCGGGTGGCCACGACCAGCACCACGACCGGCGGCAGCGCCAATCTGCCAGAGGGGCTGGAGGCTGGCACAAGCTACGCCTGGCGCGGACGCTATCGCGGGCGCGTGGGGATCACCGGGGATCTGGTTGCTTCGCGCTGGACCACGTTGCGGCCCTTCGTCAATGCCACCAACACCATGCTGCTGACCTATGATCTGACCAAGGGCAGTGCAGGCAGCACAATCACTCTGCCGCTCGGCCTGCACACCGCTCCCGGGGCGCTGCCAACCGTGACCGATGTGGTGATCGATTGGGGCGACGGCGTCCTCGAGAGCGTGACCAGCAATGGTGCGCTCAGCCACAGCTATGATCTGGCCAGCCTGGAGAGCCCCCTTGTTGAGGTAAAGATCACCGGTACGCTGTCGCAATGGGGCGGCGATATCGATCAATCCAAGCTCGTGCGGGTGGATTTCCTGGGCTTTGGCATGGGCCTGCGCTCGCTCTATCGCGGCTTCATGCGGGCACCGAACCTCAGCTACATCACCGAGGAATTGCCCGACAGCGTCACCTCGCTGGCGCAAACCTTCCTGAACAACGCGACCTTCAATCTGCCGCAGATCGGCAGCTGGGCCACCGGGAATGTCACCGACATTTCCTACATGTTCCGCGGCTGCACCGCCTTCAACCAGCCCATCGGGGCTTGGAACACCGGCCAGGTCACGAGTTTTGAGCGGATGTTCGAGGACGCCGTGGCGTTCGATCAGGATATTGGCGCCTGGGACGTCGCGCGCGTCACCACCATGGCCGCCATGTTCAACCAGGCGGGCTCCTTCAACAATGGCGGCGCGCCCACAATCAACGACTGGAACACCGCAAGCCTGACCAACATCAGCGGACTCTTTCGTCTGGCAGCGGCCTTCAATCAACCCATCGAGAACTGGGATGTCTCGGGCGTGACCTCCATGGGCGGGTTTGGCTCAGGGCCGTTCCAGGGCGCCTCATCCTTCAATCAGCCACTGGGCAATTGGGATGTGAGGAATGTCACCGATATGAGTTGGATGTTTTATCAAAACACCGGTTTCAATAATGGCGGCAGCCCCAATATCGCCAACTGGAACACGGCCAAGGTCACCACGATGCAGGGGATGTTTGCCGGGGCCTCCAGTTTCGACCAAGCCATCGGGGCCTGGGATGTCTCTGGCGTGACCAGCATGCGGTCGATGTTCTCCAATGCCTCGCGCTTCGACAATGGCGGCAGCCCCGACATCAACGGCTGGGACACCGCCGCGCTGACCGATGTCTATGGCATGTTCGAACGCGCCAGCCGCTTCAACCAGCCCATTGGTGGCTGGAACATCACCGGGCTGACCTCGCTGTCGCATATGTTCTACTCGGTGAGTGCGGCCATTACTTTCGATCAGGACCTCTCGGCCTGGGACGTCTCACGCATCACGACGTTTCGGAACATGTTTCACTGCCCGAACAGTCGCTGCGATTTCAACAACGGCGGCAGCCCGGGCATCAACAGCTGGAATATGAGTGCCGCAACCGACCTTGCCGGCATGTTCGCCACCTGCCACCGGTTCAATCAGCCCCTTGGCAGCTGGAACACGGCTAATGTCACCACCATGGCCGACATGTTTTCCGGTGCCGATGCCTTTGATCAAGACATCGGTGCCTGGGACACCGGGGCCGTCCAGAGTTTCCGAGGCATGTTCAACGAGGCAAACGGCTTTAACAACGGCGGCAGTGCCACCGTCGGCGCCTGGAACACATCCGCCTGCGTGGATTTCTCCTACATGTTCCAGATCACCAACAGCAGCCATCGCTTCAATCAGCCAATCGGGGCGTGGGATGTCTCCAAAGCCACGACCCTGCGTGGCATGTTCCACAACCGCGGCTCCGGCACTTCGGCTTTTGACCAGGACATCTCCGCCTGGCAGCTGAACCGGGACGGTGTTGATCTGGCAGAATTCGGCATCACAAATCTGAGCCGCGTGAACTACTCAAAGCTCCTGACCGCCTGGGGCAATCTGGTCTTCGATCAGCAAGGTCCCTTTGCGGCTTCTCTCTTCACCGAAGGCAGCAAGATCTACGACTCGACCGTCTATGCGCCGGGGGACACATTCGAGACCGCGATTGCCGCACGCAGTTTCCTGGTGGCCCCTGCCCAGATCACCATTGCAGGGGCATCGGTCGCTGCTGCCGATGGCACGTACACCTTGAGCGGTCCGGTCTATGAAAGCCCCAGCGGTTGGTATCTGGCCAACAGCTCGGTCACATGGACGCTCTTTGACAATCTCGGCAATGCCCAGGCCAGCGGCAACGCCCCGCCTGAGGGCTTCAACGGCCCCTCGCGCGTGACGATTTGGTCCGGTGTTCTGGCGGGTGCAAGCGTCCTGCGCACGGGCGCGGCCTGGACCATCACGGGAGACACCCAGCAATGACCGACGCGATCTTTACAGCAGACGCTCCCCTTTATTGGATCGCCCATGGCGCGGAGGCGGTGCATTTCGGGGAACTGGAAGCTGGGGCACATCTCAGCACCGGCCAGCCCCATCTCGAGACCTTTGCCATGGCCGAACGCGATGCTTGGGCTGCGCGGCTGGCGGAATTGGGCGTGACGGCGCCGGACCCCTGGCCAGACCCACCGGAGACCGAGCCCGGTCCACCGGTTCTTCCGCCACCCTGAACCTGAAGCGGTTCGGCTGAGCTGGTCTGATAACCGGCATCGATCTGACCCGGGCCAAGGCCGACGACGTTTCAAATTCCCTCTCTCGCGCCCTCGGTCCTCCGAGGGCGTTTTGCATTTGGAGATCCCCCCATGTTCGGACCGCTTTGGCAGGCCACGCGTGATCTGCATCACCAGGCCGAGGCCCATCCGCTGGCACGCGCGATGATCGACGGCACCATTACCCCGCAGGCCTGGGCTGATTGGCTGCAGGCGCATCTGACGATCCAGCTGGCGCTGGATCCGCATTTGCCACCTGCTGTCCGGCGTGCCGATGTACTGGCCATGGATCTTCTGGCGCTGCTGCCGGTGGAAGCACGCCCCAGCCAAGTGGCGGCGGATTTCGCCGCAACTTTGACCGACACGGTGTCCATCTTCGGCGCGGCCTATCTGACCATCGGCGCGCATCGCCGGGGCGGCCGCGTTATCGAGAAGGCGCTGCGGACCGCAGGGCGCGAGCTGCCCTCGCAGCACACGCGCTTCGAGGATGGACCTGCGGCAGAGGCCTTCGTCAAGCAACTGCGCGAGATCCCAGCCCTGGCGCCAGGCGCGCGGCGGGCTTTCACCGCGCTGACCGGCGTGATGGACGAGATCGTGGCGCGGGGGAATTTCGCGATACCGATTGCTGAGACGGAGGTCGCGCCATGAAGACCCTTCCTCCCGGACTTCAGGACCATCTCGACAGTGGCGTAACAACGCTGGCCTGGTGCTGGCGGTTGACCCGCGGTGATGGCGCGGCCTTCGGCTTCACCGATCATGATCTGCCGCTGACCTTCGACGGCACCCTGTTCGAACCCGAGAGCGGGTTTTCCGCCTCGGAGATCCGGGCAGGATCTGATCTCGCTGTAGATGCGCAGGAAGCCGAAGGCGTGCTGTCGTCGGATCGCATTACCGAGACCGATATTCTCGACGGTCGCTGGGACAATGCTGCCGTCGAGGTCTGGCGTGTGAATTGGGCGTCCCCTGGTCAGCGTATCTTGATGCGACGCGGCGCTGTCGGTCAGATCCGTCGCGGCAAGCTCGCCTTCGTGGCCGAGGTCCGCAGCCTCGCCCATGTGCTGGGCCAGACCGTCGGTCGAGTGTTTCAGGCGGGCTGCGACGCCGAACTGGGCGATGTGCGCTGTCGCGTTGATCTGAACGATGGGGCGTTTCGCGGCACAGGCAGCGTCACCGAACGCCTGCGCGACCGGGCGGTTATCGTGGCGGGGCTCGAGCCATTTGCGGCAGGCTGGTTTGCGCAAGGCACTCTGACTTGGGAGACCGGCGCCAATGCTGGGCGGCGCGCTGAGGTGCTGCTGTATGACGTGACCGGCGGGCTGGTCACGCTGACGCTGCTTGAGGCGCCGCTGCGCGACATTGCTGTGGGGGATGCGTTCACAGTCACGGCCGGCTGCGACAAGCGCGCGGAGACCTGCTCTGCCAAATTCGGCAACATCGCCAATTTCCGGGGCTTTCCGCATATCCCCGGTCAGGACGCCGTGATCCGCTACGCCACCAAGGACGGCGGCCATGAGGGTGAGGTGCTGGGATGAGCGCGCCTTTACCCCGCAGACGAGGCCGTCCGCACAAGCCAGCCGATCCTGACCAAGTGATTGCGCTGGCCCGGGACTGGCTCGGAACGCCCTACCACGATCAGGCCAGCCTGAAGGGCGTAGGCTGCGATTGCCTCGGACTTGCCCGCGGTATCTGGCGCGAGCTACATGGGCCGGAGCCCTTTCCGATACCGCCCTACAGCCGGGATTGGGGCGAGACCGGGGATCGCGAGGTGCTCGCCGAAGGGGCAGCGCGCCTCATGCTGCCGGTCCCGTTGGACGCGTCCCAACCGGGCGATTTCTTGCTGTTCCGCATGCGCCCGGGCGCCATCGCCAAACATGTCGGGATTTTAATCGGCCCCGACCAGTTCATCCACGCCTATGAGCGTCTCGGCGTCATCGAAGAGCCGCTGACGCCCGCATGGGCGCGGCGCATCGCCTTTGTCTTCCGCTTCCCGCGGCCATCACCCCGTCGCAGAAAGACCTCCTGATCATGGCCACCCTCATTCTGGGCGCAGCCGGGGCCGCGCTTGGCGGCTCGCTCATCTCCGGCACCATCCTCGGCCTGACCGGGGCCGCCATCGGCGGCTTCATCGGCGCCTCGATCGGCTCGGTCGTCGACAGCTGGATCATCTCCTCACTCGCCCCCGGCCAGCGCATCGAAGGCGCGCGGCTCGACAGTCTGCGCCTGACCTCCTCGACCGAAGGGGCCGTCATCCCGCGCGTCTCAGGCCGCATGCGCATGGGCGGCAATATCATCTGGGCGACCGATTTCCGGGAGGAAGTGCGTACCAGTACCCAGCGCGTCGGCGGCAAGGGTGGCGGCGGGTCCAAGGTGACGACGACCGAGTATCTTTATTACGCCAGCTTTGCCGTGGCGCTGACCGAAGGGCCGATCACCGGCATCGGCCGCATCTGGGCCGACGGCAAGCCGATGGACATGACCGGCGTCACCTGGCGCTGGTATCCCGGCGATGAGAGCCAGGGGCGCGATCCGTTCATCGCGGCCAAAATGGGGGCGGCCAACACACCTGCCTATCGTGGCACGGCCTATGTCGTTTTCGAGGATCTGCCGCTCGAGAGCTATGGCAACCGCCTGCCGCAGCTCTCCTTCGAGGTGTTTCGACCCATCGCCGATCCGGACAGTGCCGAAGGCATGATCCGCGCCATGGTGCTGGGCGATGGCATGGGCGAGTTCGGGCTCGCGACGAATATTGTCACGACCCAAGCAGGGGGAACGACCGCCGCGATCAATGCCAGCCTTGATGCAGGCGTGGCGGATTTCATTTTGGCGCTCGATCGGCTGCAGGCGGCCTGCCCGGGGCTGGAAGCCATCACGCTCGCCGTGGCCTGGTTCGGCGATGACCTTCGGGCAAGTAGCTGCCAGATACGGCCGGGCGTCGAGACTCTCACGCGCAGCACCACACCTCTGAGCTGGGGCGTGAATGGCAAGACGCGCGCCACGGCGCATCTGCTGTCCCGCGGGGCAGATGGCGTGGGGTTTCGGGGGACGCCGTCGGATCAGACCGTCATTGCGGCCATTCGCGAGATCAAGGCGCGTGGTCTCCGGGTGACGCTGGCCCCGGTGCTGATGCTGGACATTCCGGCCAGCAATAGCCGCCTCGATCCCTGGACAGGAGCCGCACCGCAACCCGCCTATACGGCGGCAAACCGTATCACCGCCAGTCTTGCGCCGGGCTTGCCGGGAAGCCCGGACCTGACGGCGACGATGGCCAGCGAGATTGCTGCCTTCTTTGGTGCTGCGACGCCGGCGCAATTCGGGATTTCGGGGGAGACCGTCCGCTGGAATGGGCCTGCCAGCGATCGAGGCCTGCGCCGATTTGTGCTGCATTACGCCCATCTGGCCGCGCGCGCGGGCGGCGTGGATGCGTTTCTGCTAGGCCCCCGGCTCGATGGGCTGGTCACGTTGCGATCGGGACCCACTAGCTATCCTGCGACCAGCCAGTGGATCAGTCTTGCGGCAGCCGTGCGGCAAATTCTCGGGGCGGGCACAGCGATCGGTTTCGCAGCTGGGCCCGAGACCTGGCACAGCCATCATCCAGGCCCGGGCGAAGTGCGGTTTCCGCTCGACCCGCTCTGGGCCGATGCCAATGTCGATTTCATCGGGGTGGAGGCCTCTTGGCCGCTCGCAGATTGGCGCGATGGCGATGATCATCTCGATGCCGCGCTCTGGCCTGCACCGCAGGATCGCGCCTATCTCGCGGCCAATGTCGCGGGAGGGGAAGGCTATGACTGGCGCTATCTGAGCGATGCCGATCGCGCCGCACAGCTTCGGACGCCGGTGTTGGAACTGGCGGGCGGGAATGCCGCGGAAGCCTGGCTCTATCGGCCCAAGGATCTGATCGGCTGGTGGAGTAATCCGCATGTCCCGCGCTTGGGCGGCGTGCCGCACGACCCCACAGCATGGGTGCCAGGATCAAAGCCGATCCGTTTCACGGCCATCGGGGCTCCCGCGGTCGATCGTGCCGCGAATGAGCCCGATACGCTACGGGCGCCGCTCGCCGCAGATGCGCGTCTGCCATGGTTCTCCCGGGGCTGGCGCGATGATGCCAGCCAGCGCAGCGTGATCGAGGCGATCCTTGGCCACTGGTCTGCCCGCGGGGCAAACCCCATTTCGCCGCTGACCGGCACGCCGATGCTGGATCTGGCGAACAGCGCCGCCGGCTTCTGGGACACGCGGCCCTATCCGGCCTATCCGGAAGCGAGCGACCTCTGGCCCGATGCCGGGGCTTGGCGCACGGGGCACACTCTCAGCGGGCGGCTGGGATCGGTGTCGCTGGCAGCCCTCGTGCGCTCGCTCTGCCTGCGCGCAGGATTGCCGGATGACCGGATCGATGTCTCGGGCCTCTGGGGCGCCGTCGAGGGCCATGTCATCACCGCGCTCGAAAGCCCGCGCACCTCGATCACGGTTCTGGCGCGGCATTTCGGCTTTGATGCGGTGGAAAGCGAGGGCCGCATTCGGTTTTTGATGCGCGGCCGTGCGCCGGTCGCCGTGATGTCGTCCGAGGACATGGTGACGGGCGCCACCGGCGGGGCGGAAGTCTTCGAGCTGACCCGGGCGCAAGAGACCGAACTGCCGCTTGCGCTCAAATGGCAGATCGCCCGGGCCGATGAGGATTACGACAGCGCTCTGGTTGATGCACGTCGCGTCACAGTCACCGCCGCGCGCATCACGGCCGAGGCCTTTCCGATGGCCGTCCCGCCCGAAGAGGCCGAGCGGCGCTGTCGTCGCGCCCTGATGGAAGCCTGGACCGGGCGCGAGAGCGCGGCCTTCCGGCTGCCGCCCTCACGGCTGGCCCTCGATCCGGGTGATGTGCTGCGCCTTGCGCATGATGGGCGCGATCTCGATCTGCGGATCCTGTCGCTCGCCGACAGTACGATGCGTGGAATTGAGGCACTGGTGCAGGATCGCACGTTGCATGACCTGCCGCCGGGGGCGGCGCGACCTGCAGCGCTCGCGCGACCCCTCGTGTTCGGGGCGCCCGAGGTCGCCTTCCTCGATCTGCCGCAGCTGAGCGAGACTGAAATCGACCACCAGCCGCTGATTGCAGCCGATGCGAGGCCCTGGCCGGGCACGCTGGCGGTCTGGCGCAGCGCCAGCGCGGATGGCTTCAGCCTGATCCAGACGCTGGGGGCTCGGGCCCGCATGGGCGTGCTGGTGGAAGATCTGCCGCAAGGTCCAGTCGGGCGCTTCGATCATGCCAATGCTCTGGTGCTCGATTTGGCGAGCGGCACGCTGGAAAGCGTCACCGATCTTGCGCTCTTTGGCGGCGCCAATGCGCTGGCCTTGGAAACCGCCCCCGGCGCATGGGAGATCATCCAGGCCGGCAGCGCAGAGCTGATCGCCCCCGGGCGCTATCGGCTGACCCGGCTTTTGCGGGGGCAGCGCGGGACCGAACGCGCCATGGGGGATCCTGCTCCCGCCGGCACGCGCATTGTGATGCTCGATGCCGCGCTTGCCAGGCTGCCTATCGCGCTTGGCGATCTTGGTCTGCCCTGGCTCTGGCGCGTGGGGCCCGCGGCGCTGCCCTTCACCGATCCGAGCTTTGCCGCCGCCGAGTTTACGCCGAGAGGTGCAGGGCTGCGGCCGTTTGCCGTGGCACAAGTGGAAGAGCCGGGTTTGCGGGGCCGACTTCCCGGAGATCTGACCCTGCGCTGGATCCGTGCCGATCGCGCGCTGGTCGCCGACAGCTGGGAAGCCGTCGAGGTGCCTATGTCGGAGGCCAGCGAGGCCTATGAGGTCGAGATCATCGGAGCTGATGGCGCAAGCGTTGTCCGGGTTCTGACCGCGAGCCAGCCGCAGGCCCTCTACAGCGCGACAGATCAGATCGCCGATCACGGCGCACTGCTGGGGCCGGGCGATAGCCTGAACATACGCATCTTCCAGCTGTCCGCGCTCCTGGGGCGCGGGACGCCGCGGACCGTCACACTCAGTTTCTGAAGGAAGTCCACACCATGGCCGAGACAAGTCCTCGGCTTCTGCTGCCCTGGCTGCAAGCCGCGCAGGCGCAGAAGCATGTCACCCATAACGAAGCGCTCCGCCGCCTCGATGGCCTCGTCAACCTGACCGTCGAGGATCGCAGCCGCAGCGCACCACCTGCAAATCCCGCCGAGGGGGCGGCCTATCTGGTGGCGGCCGGGGCTAGCGGCCTCTGGGCCGGTTGGTCGGGTGATGTCGCTCTCTGGGCCGATGGGGCCTGGCTGCGCCTGCCTGCGCGGCCCGGCTGGCGGCTCTGGGTCCTGGCTGAAGAGGTCATGCTGGTCCGCCTCGCTGCGGGCTGGGTCACGCTTGATGCCGCGATGGGCCTCTTGGTCCGGGGTGCGAGCACTGATCTGGCGGAGGGTGCGCTTGGCAGCAAAACGCGGGCGGCGGTGGTCGAGGCCTCGGTCTCGGGGCTCTCGGGGAGCAGCGTGACGACGGCCCTGAGCATTCCAGCGGGCGCGCTGGTGATCGGGGTCTCAGCGCGCGTCACCAGCGCCATCACCGGCGCCACCGGCTTTGCGCTGGGGACCGCCGCAGAGCCATCGGCCTTCGGAGCAGGGTTTGGCCCGGGTCTCGGGGCGCTGGCCGAATTGCCCATCGTGCCGCGGGCCTTTGCTATCGCAACCCCGGTACGGGTTTCGGCCGAGGGCGGGAGTTTCACCGGCGGGGCCATGCGGCCCGCCTGCCACATACTCACGATCGGAGCCCCCGCATGAGCGAGACCACATACCCCGGCCTCCTGGCCGCAACCGCTGCAGCCTTCCGCGACCACGGTGTGACAGCCGCCATCACGGCCCTCATCGGTGGGTTCATAGCGCTCTTTGCCGCCGTCACGCGTCGCGCCTTCACCAATGAGGCGCTGCTGCAGCGGCTCGACCGTGAGTTGATTTCCGATCGTGAACGGATCGAGGCGCAGCGCGCCGAAGACCGCAAGCTTGACGCCGATCGGTTGGATCGCATCGAGACCGACATCCGTGCCGTGCGCGATCTCCTCTTCGAGGCCTTCCTGCGCAATCGAAGCGGCTGAGGCCGAGAAAGCCCGCTCAAATCAACACTTCGCGCGTCGCAGGAACCCCGGCGGCGTCACCGCCCGTCGCTCGCTGCGGCGGGCTTTTGTCGTTTCAGCCAAAGGAGACCATCATGCCCGACCCCGTCCGCACCTTCAGCCATTTCCGAGAGGTCCCCGACCATCTCTGGCGCTGGCCGACCTTCAGCCCCGCCGAAATCGCGTGCCGCGGCACAGGGCAGTTGAAGCTGCACCCGGAGGCCCTCGACAAGCTGCAGGCCCTGAGGGATCGGCTGGGCAAGCCGCTGATCATCCGCTCGGCCTATCGCAGCCCGGAGCACAACCGGGCGGTGGGCGGGGCCCCGCGCTCGAAGCACATGGACGGGACGGCGTTTGATATCGCCATGACGAACCATGACCCGGTGGCATTCGAGGCGGCGGCGCGGGAGGTCGGGTTTCTGGGGTTTGGCTATTATCCACGCTCGGGATTCATGCACATCGATCTGGGTCCGGCGCGAACCTGGGGTGAGAGGTTCCCGGTGCGGGCGGCGCCATTTGCGCCGGAGGCGCCGCCCGCGCGCGAGGTGTTGGCGGAGAGCCGGACACTAAAGGGGGCAGGCGCCGCCGGCGTTGCGACCTTGGGGGCGGCCGGAATCGAGGTTGCTCAGGAGATCCTGGCTGAAGCTCAAGGGGCCGTTCTTCCGCTGGTGCCTCACCTCGACAGCCTGCGCTGGATATTCATCGCGCTGGCCTTGGCCGGAATCGCCGTGACGATCTGGGCGCGCGTCGATGACTGGCAGAAGGGGCAACGGTGATGCTCGCGACCACACTGGGCGGACTGATCGCCCGCCCCTGGGCGCGGCGGGTCATTCGGGCGGCGCTCGCAGCCCTGACCGTCGCGCTTTTCCTGTTCAACCTACGCCGGTCGGGCGAGCGCGCGGGTCGTGCAGTCGAGCGGCTTGAGATCCTGGAGGCAGTCAGTCATGCGCAACGGAAGATGCTGGAAGAGGCGGCTAGTCGTCCTCGCAGTCGCGATGATCTTCTTGAGCGGCTGCGCGACGGGGAGTTCTGATCGGCAGTCTGCGGTCGTATGTCCGCCTGTCGTGGACTATGGCCGTGAGGAGCAGCGGCGGATCGCCGACGAGGTCGAAGGGCTGCCAGAGGACAGCGCCATCGTTGAATGGCTTGCGGATTATGCCGTGCTGAGGGCTCAGGTGCGCGAATGCGATTAATATGTTCACTATTTGTTCCTTTTAACGTTCTGGCAGCCTCGTCCCTATCGAACAAGGCCGGCCAGATAGGCACCGTAGGTTGTTTTCGCAAAGAGTTCTGCACGAGCGACCAAATCTGCTGGGTTTATCCAGCCCATCTCGAATGCCACCTCATCGGGGCTGCCCACTTGCTGGCCTTGGCGTTCGGTGAGCGTGCGCACGAAGTTGCCGGCGTCTAGTAGGCTGGCGTGGGTGCCGGTATCAAGCCAGGCATAGCCGCGGCCCATTTTCTGCACGGTGAGCTGGCCGTCGTGCAGGTAGCTTTCCAAAAGCGTCGTGATCTCTAGCTCGCCACGGGCCGCCGAACTTCGACAGTTCAGCCCCTGATTCTGGGCGATTGCGCCTGACGGGTTTCGTGATTTCAATGGGTTAGATGCCTGAAGGTTGGTGAACTCTGCGATATCTGTCATCACACGCAACCAACGAAAAGCGCATTGAAACGTGATCTCTGCGCGTGGTAGCGTCGCCACACAATGTACACGCGCATCACCAAGACCGGAGGCCGCCAGTATCTGCAACTGGTCGAGTCCTTTCGAAACGACAGCGGCAAGGTCCGCACGCGCGTCGTGGCCAACCTCGGGCGCCTCGACCAGATCACGCCGGAACAGCTCGACCCGCTGATCAACGGCCTCAACCGTGCTGTCGGCCGGGCCGAGAATACGGCCTCCGAGGTCATCCAGGAGCCCGGGCTCGGCTTCGGCGATGTCTTCGCGCTGCACGAACTCTGGCGGGACCTCGGCTTCGACAAGGCGCTGACCCGCGCCCTGCGCTCGGGCCGCCGCAAGACCGATGTCGAGGCGCTTGTCAGGGCCATGGTGTTCAACCGCTTGTGCGACCCGACGAGCAAGCTGGGCTGCCTGCGCTGGCTGGAAACGGTCGCGATGCCGGCGATGCCGGACACCGTCACCCACCAGCATCTGTTGCGCGCCATGGATGCCTTGATGGACGACGCCGACGCCGTGGAGGACGCGCTCGCCCGTCAGGTCCGCCCGCTGGTCGATCGCGATCTGGCCGTGGTCTTCTACGACCTGACCACCGTGCGCATTCATGGTGAAGGGGATGTCGCGGACGACATCCGCGCCTTCGGCATGAACA
>JAUIBJ010000427.1 GCA_030428025.1 Alphaproteobacteria bacterium | reverse complement strand
TGTCAAATCCTCCTCCGTCATCTTCGCCAGATACCCATAGGGCATGGGCGGCAACATGCGCGTGCCGTCCGGGCGCAGGCCACGGGTGATCATGGCCGTCAGCTCCGCATCGCTGTAGCCCGCCAGCCCGTCGGCATGGCCGGTGATGTTGGAGGCCACCGATACGCCCCAGGGCCCCGGAATCTGCAGCCCGCCCCGCCCCAGATCGGTGTCGAGCATCGGGCCCATCGGGCCAAAGGGCGTGTGGCATTCCATGCAATGCGCGACCGGCCCGGCCAGATAGGCGCCGTATTCCGCCGTGGGACCGCGCGGCACGTCGGCGACACTGTCCACCGGCGGGCCATAGGCGGGCGGCAAGGGAATGCGGTACTCCGAGGCCGGCACCTCGTTCTCCACCGGCGGCACGTCACGTAAATAGGCAACCATCGCGGCAAGGTCGCTGTCGGAAAGGCCCCGATACATGGAAAACGGCATCGGCGGGCCGATCAGGCTGCCATCGGGGCGGATCCCTTCCCGGATGGCGCGGGCCAGTTCGGCATCGCTCCAGGCGGCGACGCGGCCGGCGGGGGTGATGTTGGGGGCATAGGCGGTGAATTCCGGCACCTCCATCACCATTAGGCCGGCCAGCGCCTGTCCGGGAATGGGCTGGCCGGTGGCGTCGATGGGCGAGTGGCAATTGCCGCAGCCGGCCGGCCCCTCGATCAGATAGGCACCCAGCTCCTGCGGCGTTTCGGCACAAAGCGCCGTGCCGGAGACGGCAAGCACCGCGCAGGCCGCAAAGGACTTCAAGGTCATGGTCTTCCCCTGTCGTGCCCGCCCCTCTCCTATGCGACTCGGGGTCCGGGCGATTATTGCTCGGATAGCCTAGCACATGCCCGCAACGGGACTGACGAAATCCCGACGCGGCGGTTTCCGATCGGAACCGAAAAGGTCGCAAATCGACATCCAACCGGCGCCAACGGGCCATTTCTGCGCTTGCAAAGGCCCGAATTCGGCCGTAACCCCATCAGTGGGACACCCCTCCCCAACGAGGGGCGCTTATCTGGAAGGGTAGCAGAAATGGCTATTGTCAAACCGGCGACGCGGCCGGCAAATCCGCGTTTTTCATCCGGCCCTTGTGCCAAACCCCCGACATTCAGGCTCGAGAACCTCAAGGATGCCGCCCTGGGCCGCAGCCATCGCGCCGCCGTGGGCAAGGCCAAGCTGAAGGCCGCCATCGAGGGCACGCGAGAGGTTCTGGGCATCCCCAACGACTATCGCATCGGTATCGTGCCCGCCTCCGACACCGGGGCGGTGGAAATGGCGATGTGGAACCTTCTGGGCGCCCGCAAGGTCGAGATGCTGGCCTGGGAAAGCTTCGGGGCGGGCTGGGTCACGGATGCGGTCAAGCAGCTGAAACTGGATGCCGAGGTGAAGACCGCCGACTATGGCGAGATCGTCGACCTTTCCACGGTCGATACCGACAACGACGTTGTCTTTACGTGGAACGGCACCACATCGGGTGTACGCGTTCCCAATGGCGACTGGATAAAGTCCGACCGGGCCGGCCTGACCATCTGCGACGCCACCTCGGCCGCCTTCGCGCAGATCATGCCCTGGGACAAGCTGGATGCGACAACGTTCAGCTGGCAGAAGGTGCTGGGCGGCGAGGCGGCGCATGGGATGCTGATCCTTGGCCCACGGGCGGTGGAACGGCTTGAGAGCTACACTCCGCCCTGGCCGCTACCCAAGATCTTCAGGCTCACGAAACAGGGCAAGCTGATCGAGGGCATCTTCGAAGGCGCCACGATCAACACCCCGTCGATGCTGGCGGTGGAAGATTACCTTCTGGCGCTCGACTGGGCGCGCTCGGTGGGCGGGCTGGAAGGGCTGCGGGAGCGAGCCTATGCAAACCTTGCCGTGGTTCAGACCTTCGTGGCCGAACACGAGTGGATCGCCTTTCTGGCCGAGGACCCGGCGCTGCGCTCCAACACTTCCGTCTGCCTGAAATTCACCGACGAACGGATCACCGACGGCGCGGCATTTGCCAAGGCCGTGGCCAAGCGGCTGGAAACGGAAGAGGTGGCCTATGACATCGGCGCCTATCGCGACGCGCCGCCGGGGCTACGCATCTGGTGCGGCGGCACGGTGGAAACCTCGGATGTCGCGGCGCTGATGCCGTGGATCGAGTGGGCGTTTCACACCGAAATTGCCGCGCAGTCCGAGGCCGCGTGACAGTGGGTTGAAAACCCACCCTACCCAATCTCCTCAGGGCGGGGTTTCACCCCGCTACCCCGCTCATTCCCAAACCAAGGACCAGAAAAATGGCTCCCAAAGTCCTCGTTTCCGACAAGCTTTCCGAGACCGCCGTACAGATCTTCCGCGACCGGGGGATCGAGGTGGATTTCATGCCCGATGTGGGCAAGGACAAGGAAAAATTGGCCGAGATCATCGGCCAGTATGACGGCCTTGCCATCCGCTCGGCCACCAAGGTGACCCCCAAGATCCTCGAGCAGGCCCATAACCTCAAGGTGATCGGCCGCGCCGGGATCGGCACCGACAATATCGACAAGGAGGCGGCCTCCAAGAAGGGTGTGATCGTGATGAACACACCTTTCGGCAACATGATCACAACCGCCGAACACGCCATCGCGCTGATGTTCGCCGTGGCCCGCCAGATCCCCGAGGCCAGCGCCTCGACCCATGCCGGAAAATGGGAGAAGTCGAAGTTCATGGGTGTGGAACTGACCGGCAAGACGCTGGGCGTGATCGGTGCCGGCAATATCGGTGGCATCGTCTGCGACCGGGCGCGCGGCCTGAAGATGAAGGTGATGGCCTACGACCCGTTCCTGAGCCAGCAGAAGGCCGACAAGATGGGGGTCGAGAAGGTCGAGTTGGACGACCTTCTGAAGCGCGCCGATTTCATCACCCTGCACGTGCCCCTGACTGAACAGACCCGCAACATCCTGTCGCGCGAGAACCTCGAGAAGACGAAGAAGGGCGTGCGCATCGTCAACTGCGCCCGCGGCGGCCTTGTGGACGAAGTGGCGGTGGCCGAGATGATCACCTCGGGCCATATCGCCGGGGCGGCCTTCGATGTCTTCGCCGAGGAGCCGGCCACCGAGAACCCGCTGTTCGGCCTGCCGAACGTCGTCTGCACCCCTCATCTGGGCGCCGCGACCACCGAGGCGCAGGAGAACGTGGCCCTGCAGGTGGCCGAGCAGATGTCGGACTATTTGCTAACCGGCGCCGTGACGAACGCGCTCAACATGCCCTCGGTCACCGCCGAAGAGGCCAAGGTCATGGGCCCGTGGATCAAGCTGGCCGACCATCTGGGCAGCTTCATCGGCCAGATGACGGACGAGCCGATCAAGGCGATCAATATCCTCTATGACGGCGTCGTTTCGCAGATGAATCTCGATGCGCTGACCTGCGCCGCCGTGGCCGGGATCATGAAATCGGTCAACCCCGAGGTGAACATGGTCTCGGCGCCCTTGATGGCCAAGGAAAGGGGCGTGAAGATCTCCACCACAAGGCAGGACAAGTCGGGCGCCTTCGAGGGCTATATCAAGCTGACGGTGGTGACCGACAAGCGTGAACGCTCCATCGGCGGCACGGTGTTTTCCGACGGCAAGCCGCGCTTCATCCAGATCAAGGGCATCAATATCGATGCCGAGATCGGGCGGCACATGCTCTACACCACCAACCGCGACGAGCCGGGCATCATCGGCGCGCTGGGCCAGACCATGGGCGAAAACGGCGTCAACATCGCCAACTTCACGCTGGGCAGGGCGGCGGCGGGCGGCGAGGCGATCGCGCTGCTCTATGTCGATGCGCCGGTCCCGCGCGAGGTCATCGCCAAGCTGGACGCGACCGGTCTTTTCCAGCAGATCCGCCCGCTGGAATTCGACCTGGGCTGACGCGGGCCGCGCCGCTCTTCGGGGCGGCGCTTGCCGCCCTCCCCGCTCTCAGCGGCCATGCGCCCCGCGCAGTACGACGATGAGGAAGCACAGCATGCCCACCGCGAAGGTGAACGATCCGCCCGCGGCCAGGGCGTCGGTCGCGTCGAGTTTCGACAGGACGATGCC
>JAUIBJ010000426.1 GCA_030428025.1 Alphaproteobacteria bacterium | reverse complement strand
GCATAGGCCATGGTCAGCCGCTGGGCCGCGGTGAACTCCGGCGGGCCGTCGGGCTGGTCGATGATCCAGCGGCGCAGCCAGACCGTGAGTAGCGTGGCATGGGCCGTCATCGCCTCGTCCACGAAGGGCCGGGCGGCGTTCTGCTCGCGCTGCATCGCCTCCAGAATGCCGGTCAGTTCGGCCTGGGCCAGCACGTCGCGCACCCGCAATAGCGTGGGCTGGTCCGGCATCAGCACGGGGCCCCGCGCCGGAATGGTGCAGACGGTGCCGAAGGATTGTTTGCCCAGATCCAGCGAAAAGAGCGTACCGGCGGGAATGCACAGCGCGGTATGCACGCTGAGCCCCCGCAGCACGCCTTCGATCAGCGCCCTTCCTTGCCCACGCGTGATCCAGAGCAGCGCATGATGCGGCGCGCTGTGCGGAAGCTCCGCCCGCCAGGTGCCCTGACCCGTCCATTGCGCGATGGTCATGATTTGGGGATGGGTCGTCACGTGCCGCCTGCCTCTCAAGACGTGTCGGAATTTCTACAGGTTTCGCATGGGTTTTGCTGCGTTCAAAGGGGAAATGTCCGAATTTCTACAAATCTGCGGCATCGAGCGCGGTCCAGCCCCTCATCCGCGCGCGAAACCACGTGCGCTGACGCTTCGCGAACCGTCTGGTTGCGGTGATCGCCGCCTCGCGGGCCGCCTCCTGTGTCATCTCGCCCCGCAGATGGGCGACAAGCTCCGGCGCGCCGATCGCTTTCGCCGAGGGCTGGGCGGGGTCGAAGGCGGGCAGGTTCCGGCGCACCTCCTCCAGTGCGCCTTGTGCGAGCATCCGGTCGAACCGTGTGGCGATTCGCGGATCGAGCCAGTTTTTCGGGGCCTCGATCACCAGTCGCAGCGCCTGTTCGGGGGGCAGAAGCGGGGGTGGCGTGGCATCCTGCCAGGCGGCGATGCCGCGACCGGTGGCCTTCTGCACCTCCCAGGCGCGCTGCACCCGCATCGGGTTGCGCCGGTCGATGCGGGCAAGCGTGTCGGCATCAAGCTCGGCCAGCAGCGCCTCGAGCCCCTTCTCGGCCAACCGTTCCGTGGCCGCGCGGCGCAGCTCGGGCGGGGTGGCGGGGATCTCGGCCAGCCCCTCGGTCAGGGCCGAGAAATAAAGCCCGGTGCCGCCCACGATCACCGGTCTTTCGCCACCGCGCAGAATTCCGGCCACCTCGCGCAGCCAGCGGCCCACCGAATAGGCATCGTCATACGCCACATGGCCATAAAGCCGGTGGGGCAGGGCGGCTTCTTCCTCCGGCGTGGGCCGGGCCGTCAGGATGCGCCAGTTCTCGTAGACCTGGATGGCGTCGGCATTGACGATCACGCCACCCTTTCGTCCCGCGATCTCCATCGCCAGCGCGGACTTGCCCGACGCCGTGGGCCCGGCGATCAGAACGGGCGTGCTGCGGTCGATCTGGAGGCTCGGTTTCATCGTCCCCTTGGCGGCGGGCCTGTCGATTCCGGGTTAATCGGCCGGAAACGGGTTTCATGGATTGAACCCGCCCCGCTTTTCCGACATTTTGCGCGCGATTGCCAGCCCGGCGCGAACGGAGCCCCGCCCATGCCCGATACAGAGCCCCCCAAGACAACCTTCCGCCGCGTCCTGCTGAAGATATCCGGCGAGGCCTTGATGGGGGACCAGGGATATGGGCTGCACCCGCCCACGGTCGAGCGCATCGCGCGAGAGGTCAAGTCGGTGCACGATCTGGGCGTCGAACTCTGCATGGTGATCGGCGGCGGCAACATCTTCCGCGGCCTGCAAGGGTCCGCGCAGGGGATGGAGCGGACCACCGCCGATTACATGGGCATGCTCGCCACGGTGATGAATGCACTGGCGATGCAGAGCGCGCTGGAAAAGCTGGGCGTCTTCTGCCGGGTGATCACCGCCATCCGGATGGACGAGGTGGCCGAACCTTACATCCGCCGCCGCGCGGTGCGGCATCTGGAGAAGAAGCGCGTCTGCATCTTCGCCGCCGGCACCGGCAACCCCTATTTCACCACCGACACCGCCGCCACGCTGCGCGCCAGCGAAATGACCTGCGAGGCGATCTTCAAGGGCACCAAGGTGGACGGGGTCTATGACAAGGATCCGGTCGAACATGACGACGCCGAACGTTACGACCGGATCAGCTATGACGAGGTGCTGGCCAAGCACCTGAAGGTGATGGATGCCAGCGCCATCGCGCTTGCACGCGACAACAACCTGCCGATCATCGTCTTCTCTCTCGACGAGCCCGGGGGCTTCCGCAGCATCCTTGCGGGCGAGGGCACCTATACAACGGTGCATGGCTAGGGCTAAAACAGGGGGCAGGCAAAGACTGACCCGCAAGAAGGAAGACACGCTATGTCGGACGATTTCGAGCTCGACACCAAGGATCTGGAACGCCGGATGGACGGGGCGATGAATTCTCTCCGGATGGAATTCGCCTCGCTGCGCACCGGCCGGGCCTCGGCCAGCATGCTGGAGCCCATTCAGGTCGACGCTTATGGCCAGATGACCCCCATCAACCAGGTGGGCACCGTCAACGTGCCCGAGCCGCGGATGGTGACGATCAATGTCTGGGACAAGTCACTGGTAGGCAAGGTGGAAAAGGCCATCCGCGAAAGCGGTCTGGGGATCAATCCGCAGCTCAACGGCACCATCATCATGCTGCCAATTCCCGAGCTGAACGAGGAGCGCCGCAAGGAGCTGACCAAGGTCGCCTCGCAATATGCCGAACATGCCCGCGTGGCTGTCCGCAACATCCGCCGCGACGGGATGGACCAGATCAAGAAGGCCAAGGCCGACGGCATGTCGGAGGACGACCAGAAATTCTGGGAGGCCGAGGTGCAGGAGATCACCAACAAATATATCGGCTCGGTGGACGAGGCGCTGGAGCACAAGCAAGCCGAGATCATGCAGGTCTGAGATGCCCGACGCGAGCGACCAGCCGAACCGGAAGGCCCGCGAAGGCCCGCGCCATGTGGCGATCATCATGGATGGCAACGGCCGCTGGGCCCAGGCCCGCAGCCGCCCGCGGCTGTTCGGGCATCACGCCGGCGCCCGCCGGGTGCGCGAGATCGTGACCGCCTGTCCCGATCTGGGGGTGAAATACCTGACCATCTTCGCGTTTTCGACCGAGAACTGGAAGCGCACCCAGACCGAGGTGGCCGGATTGATGAGCCTCTTCCGGCGCTACATCATGAAGGAAATGCAGGACTTCGTGAAGGAAAACGTGCGCGTCCGCTTCATCGGCGACCGTCCGCGCCTCGACGCCAAGCTGCGCGCGCTGATGGACGAGGCGGAGGAGATGACCCGCCACTGCACCGGCACGAACCTGACCATCGCGCTCAATTACGGCGGCCGCGACGAGGTGTCCCGCGCCACGCGGCGGCTGGCCGAGGATGTGGCCTCGGGCCGGCTGAAGCCCGGGGACGTGGATGAAGAAACGCTCCCAAAGTATTTGGATACATATGTTTTGCCGGATCCAGACCTGGTGATTCGGACCAGCGGCGAGGCGCGCATCTCGAACTTTCTGCTGTGGCAGTCGGCCTATGCGGAGTATGAATTCATCGACACGCTCTGGCCGGATTTCACCAAGGAAATCTTCACCGAACTGCTGAAGGGCTATGGCGCGCGCGACCGCCGCTACGGGGCGGCGACCGCATGAGCGACACGCGGCAATGGCAGGATCTTATGCCGCGCGTTCTTTCCGGACTGGTTCTTGCGGTGGCCGGCGTGGCGGCGCTCTGGGTCGGCGGCTGGGTCTTCATCGTTGTGGTCTGCGCGGCCTGTGGGCTGATGATCTGGGAAGCCGGGCGCATGTTCGACGCGGCCAGCCCGGCGCAGGACGGGCTGCTATCCGCCGCGGCCGTGCTGCTGGCCACGGTTTTGCCGGGTCTCTTCGCGCTGCCGCTGATGGCGGCGGCGGGGGCGGTCTGCGCCAGCCGGGCAGGGCGTGACAAGCCGCTCTATCTGGGGGTGGCGGTCTGGATCATTCTTGCCTGTTTCGCCATCCTTCTGCTGCGGCTCGAGGCGGGGCTCGTCTGGGTCCTCTGGCT
>JAUIBJ010000425.1 GCA_030428025.1 Alphaproteobacteria bacterium | reverse complement strand
ATCCAGCAGACCCTGCTGATGCAATCCTTCGAGGGTGAGCTGTCGCGGCAGAGCGAGATTCTGCTGGAAAACGAACGCCGTGCCGTCATCGCCGGAGAGGTGATTGCCGATGTGCTCGACGCTGGCGTGGACGAGGCCGATCTGATGTCTGCCTACGAAAAACAGTATCCAGACGATGGCGATGAGAAGGAATACCGGGCCTCTCACATTCTCGTGGAAACCGAGGAAGAGGCCGCCGAATTGGTCTCGGAACTGAAAGACGGCGCCGAATTCGCCGCCTTGGCCCGCGAGCACTCGACCGGCCCGTCGGCCTCGGTCGGCGGCGATCTGGGCTGGTTCGGCGCGGGCGACATGGTGGACGAATTCTTCCAGGCCGTGATCGCACTTGAACCCGGCGAATTCTCGCCGCCGGTCCAGACCGATTTCGGCTGGCATGTGGTGCAGCTGAACGAGACGCGCGACAAGGAGCGGCCCGAATTCGACACGGTGCGCGGCGAACTGGAAGACCAGCTGCGCCAGTCCACGCTGGAGGCACATGTTGACAAGCTCGCCGAGAAGGCCGACATCGAACGCGCCGATACCTCCGGCATCGACCCCGAAACAATCAACGATTTCGGACTTCTGGAGAACTGACAGATGGGCGGAAAACCCCCGCGTTCGCCGCTGGCGCCCGACGCCTTTCCCGACCTCCCCGAGATCGGCGGAGTCAGCTTCGCCACGGCCGAGGCCGGCATACGCTATGCCGACCGGACCGACGTGATGCTGGCGCGGCTGGCGCCGGGCACGGCGATCGCGGGGGTCTTCACCCGGTCGGCCACCCGTTCGGCAGCCGTGCTGGACTGCCAGGACAAGATCCGCTTTCAGTCCGAGGCGGGGGCCGCGATCCTCGTCAATTCCGGCAATGCCAACGCCTTTACCGGCCGGGGCGGAAGCGACGCCGTAAAGGCCGTGACCGCCGCGGTGGCCGAGGCCGTGGATGTGCCCGAGGCGCGGGTCTTCACCTCCTCCACCGGCGTGATCGGCGAGCCGCTGCCGCATGACCGGATCAGCGCCCGGCTGAAGGAGATGGCCGAGGCGCTGTCGCCGGCGGGTATCGCCGAGGCAGCCCGGGCGATCATGACCACAGATACCTTTCCCAAGGGCTCGGGCGCGGTGATCGAGATCGACGGACAGCCGGTGCACATCGCGGGCATCGCCAAGGGTTCGGGCATGATCGCACCCGACATGGCGACGATGCTGGTCTATATCTTCACCGATGCGGCCGTCGAGCAGCCCATTCTGCAATCCATGGTGTCGGCGCTCAATCAGTCAACCTTCAACTGCATCACGGTCGACAGCGACACCTCCACCTCCGACACACTGCTGGTGGCGGCCACGGGCGCTTCGGGCATCCGGGTGACCGAGAACAACATCGGCTTCATGGAGGCGCTGCGCCGGGTGATGCTCGACCTCGCCCAGCAGGTGGTGCGCGACGGCGAGGGGGCGACGAAGTTCGTCACCATCTCGGTCACCGGCGCCTCGAGCGATGCGGATGCCCGAACCCATGGCATGGCCATCGCAAATTCGCCGTTGGTCAAGACCGCCATCGCCGGGGAAGATCCGAACTGGGGCCGGATCGTGATGGCGGTGGGCAAGTCCGGCGCCCCGGCCGACCGCGACAGGCTGGCCATTCGCTTCGGCGAGATCCTGGTCGCCAGGGAAGGATGGGTGAATCCGGACTATGTGGAGGCCGAGGCGGCGGAGTACATGAAACGGCAGGAGCTGGAAATCCATGTCGATCTGGGGCTAGGCGGCGGGCGCGCAGTGGTCTGGACCTGCGACCTGACCCACGGCTATATCGACATCAACGCCGACTACCGCTCATGACCGAAACCGTTCTGGTGTCTGCGGTCGCGCTCATCGACATCGACGGGCGCGTGCTGCTTACCCAGAGGCCCCAGGGGAAATCCATGGCCGGGCTGTGGGAGTTTCCGGGCGGCAAGGTCGAACCGGGGGAAACCCCAGAGGCCGCGCTGATCCGTGAGTTGGAGGAAGAACTGGGCATCAACACCTGGGCCAGCTGTCTCGCTCCTCTGACCTTCGCCAGCCACTCTTATGACAACTTTCACCTTCTGATGCCGCTGTTCGCCTGCCGGAAATGGGAAGGCACACCGCACGGGCGCGAAGGGCAGGCCTTGCGGTGGGCCCGGGTGAGCGAATTGCGCAGCCTGCAGATGCCGCCCGCCGACATCCCGCTGATAGCCACGCTGCGCGATCTTCTCTGACCCGGCCGAGGCGGTGCACCATCGCCCGGTATCCCAGCTTTCGGAAGAACCGCTTTAATAGATTTTTAGTAGAGTGTTCGCAAAATTGTAGTATCAAACCTCAGGGGGATGACACAATGCTGCGAACGATTTCCATAGGTACGTCCGTTCTGGTTCAGGGCACATTCGTGTGCTCCCTTCCGAACGGGCTGATCCGTGTCCGCGTGGGAAAACGGTTCTTCACCGGCCGCCCGGTCAGCCGGGCCGCTTGACCCGAAGCACAGTGGCGGGATGCACCCGCCACTTTCTTTGACAGTCGAGCGTCTTGTCCGCGGCGCGGACAAAGGCACTACTTGAGCACCCGCTCCACTTCCTCGCGCTCGAAGATCTCGATCACGTCGCCCGGACGAACGTCCTCGTAATTCTCGAACGCCATACCGCATTCCTGGCCGGACTGCACTTCGGCAACCTCGTCCTTGAAGCGCTTCAGCGTCTTCAGCGTGCCTTCGTGGATCACCACATCGTCGCGCAACAGCCGGACGCCGGCCGAACGCCGCGCGACGCCTTCGGTAACCAGACAGCCGGCCACACGGCCCACGCCGGAAACCTTGAAAACTTCCTTGATCTCGGCATAGCCGATGAAGTTCTCGCGAATTTCCGAACCCAGAAGCCCGCTCGCCGCCGCCTTCACGTCATCGACCAGATCGTAGATTACGCTGTAATAGCGGATTTCCACGCCCTTCTGGTTGGCGCTGTTCCGGGCAGGTGCGTTGGCACGGACATTGAAGCCAAAAACCGGCGCACCCGACGCCTCGGCCAAGCCGATATCCGACTCGGTGATGGCGCCGACGCCCGAATGCAGCACGCGCACGCGCACCTCGTCGTTGCCGATCTTCTCCATCGCCTGAACGATCGCCTCGGCGCTGCCCTGCACGTCGGCCTTGACGAGAATCGGCAGTTCCTTGACGTTCTCGTTTTCCTTGGCCTGCGCCAGAAGCTGTTCCAGCGTCGCACCGGCCCCCGCTGCGGCGCGTTTTTCCTTGGCGGCTTTCTGGCGGTACTCGGCGATCTCGCGTGCATGCGATTCGGTGTCGACCACATTCAGGACGTCGCCCGCCTCTGGCGTGCCGTTCAGGCCCAGCACCTCCACCGGCACCGAGGGGCCGGCTTCCTTCACTCGGTCGCCGCGGTCGTTGATCAGCGCACGGACCTTGCCGTACTGCTCGCCAACGACGAAGATGTCGCCCTGCCGCAGCGTTCCGCGCTGCACCAGCACGGTGGCTACGGGGCCGCGGCCCACATCCAGCTGCGCCTCGATAACGGCACCTTCGGCGGCGCGGTCGGGGTTGGCCTTCAGTTCCAGGATCTCGGCCTGAAGCGCGATGGCTTCCAGCAGATCATCAAGACCCTGTTTGGTGGTGGCGGAAACTTCCACATCCTGCACATCGCCCGACATTGCCTCGACCACGACCTCGTGCTGAAGCAGTTCGGTGCGGACCTTGTCGGGGTTCGCCTCGGGCTTGTCGCACTTGTTGATCGCCACGATCATCGGCACCCCGGCCGCCTTGGCGTGGTTGATCGCCTCAATGGTCTGCGGCATCACCGAATCGTCTGCGGCCACCACCAGCACCACAATATCCGTCACCTGCGCACCGCGGGCTCGCATCGAGGTAAAGGCGGCATGGCCAGGCGTGTCGAGGAAGCTCAGCACCGCGCCGCTGTCGGTGGTCACCTGATAGGCGCCGATATGCTGGGTGATGCCGCCGGCCTCGCCCTCCACAACCTTGGCGTTGCGGATCGCGTCCAGCAGTGACGTCTTGCCGTGGTCGACA
>JAUIBJ010000424.1 GCA_030428025.1 Alphaproteobacteria bacterium | reverse complement strand
GTTGTCGAGCTGGTTATAGACCTCCCGGTCGGTCACATAGCGGAACACCTCCGCCTCGATGATCGCCTGGTTGGCGGTCACCGAGGAGGCGCCGACCGAGGCTTCGGGGAGTGCAAAGCCGGTGGCAGGATCATAGGGGACAACGACGGGGGGCGGGTCGACATCGAGGATCGAGACAGCCGCGGCGCTCAGACAGCCGAGGATGCCAAAGATCAGGCCGATGAGCCCAAGGCGTTGCCAGAGCCGTTCACGGCGCAGCGCACCATAGACCAGCTCTTCTTCGATGATTTCCTGTTCACTCGCCACCTGTCGCAACCCTTGATCAGTCTGCCCGCAACTCGGGCAGCGTGAAGTCCATAAACCGCTGCTCCTCGGCGATGGTGGCGGCATCGATGACGCCGCCGGTGCCATCGCCTACGGTTTGCACGGCCTCAAGCTGCCACATTGCGACGAGGGCAATTGCCAGCTCCGCCGTGACGCGCGTGTTGAGATCGATGCTTTCCTTCAGTTCATCCATGTCGTCGATGAGACCGACCAGCCGGTCGACGCGTTCCAGCGATTGCCCGGCGTCCTCATAGCTGTTCTGGGCCGCCGCCGAGACAAGAGCACCGGTGGTGGCCTGGGTCGCCACGCGGTTGGCCCCGGGATTTCCGCTGGTGGCCATTTCCGAGAGGGTGTCGTCGTCAAATCCGAGATCGGCCAGCACCCGATCCATCTGGGTTTCAATCTCGCCTGCGCCAGAACCGGACAGGCCCGAGAAATCCCCCGTCTTGATCGCTTCAATCGTGGCGAGGATGTCGCCGAACTCCTGGTCGAGCAGGCCGTTCAACTCGTCTTCCATTTCCGTGCGGATGATTTCGGGAAGTTCAGCAAGGCGGGTCAGGGCTTCGTAGGTTCTTTGCAGCTCCGCGAGTTGGTCCGTGAGTGTGGCAAGCTGTTCGCGGAGCTGCGTCAGCTGCTCGTTTTGCAGGATCTCGTCTTCGATCATCTGCCGGAGCTGCTGGATGTTTTGCGCGATGTTCTGGGTATCGACGACGGGCACGCCTTGTGCGAGGGCAGCGGACAGGGTGCCGAATTGCAGGCCAATTCCAAGCGTCGTGACCAAAGCCGTTCTCAGAAACATCCGTCCCATCAGTCTATCTCCCTGATCGTGAATTCCATGAACGCGCCCTCGGCCATGCGGGCGCTGGCCTGCGCCAATTCTTCTGCGCTCAGGACACGGGTCCGCGCCGCTTGAAGACGAATACGGGCGGCAACGAGGCGCACGAGTTCGGCGCGGGCATAGGTGTTGAGCGCGACGCTTTCCTGCACGTCTTCCGTCTCAGAAATCCGCTCGACGATATCCGCAATGCGCAGGGCGGCCTGCCTGATCGCAGCGGGTGAGTTGTTGCCATAATAGGCCGCCCCATGACCCGTGAGGGAGAGGTTTGCATTTGCCAGAAGCGCGGGGCCGATCGTACCGAGCGCTTCGATCCCGCCGATGCGGCCCAGGTAGAGATTGTAGCGTTCGGGGATGACCTGGACGTAGTGCTGGGTCTCGCGGAAGGGCGGGACCCCACCATATTCGAACACCCGGCCAGGTCCGGCGTTATAGGCCGCGAGCGCGTTAATGATATTGCCGTCGAAGGTGTTGAGTTGGGTGGCGAGATAGCGCGCGCCGCCATGCACCTGCAGATAGGGGCTGTCATAGTATTCCGGGTTGATGCCGAGATCGCTGGCTGTGCCGGGCATGATCTGGGTGAGGCCAAAGGCGCCGACGGGCGAGCGGGCGCCGATGGTGAAGCGGCTTTCCTGCCAGATGAGCGCCTGCAGCAGGGCCCGCCATTGAACCGGGGAGAGACCCGCGCGGCCAACTCCGGCAAAGCCGCTCGTCTCCTGGGCCACGCGGATGATGAGCTGCTCGATGTTTTCTGCCGCATCCCCGAACATCTGTGCG
The DNA here is from genome assembly GCA_030428025.1 of Alphaproteobacteria bacterium. Lineage (GTDB taxonomy): Bacteria > Pseudomonadota > Alphaproteobacteria > Rhodobacterales > Rhodobacteraceae > Roseovarius. Next base: position 2,160 of record JAUIBJ010000424.1, on the reverse strand, counting down.
CCGCCGGGATTGGGGTCGATGTCGGCATTGCCGTAGACCGCTTCGACGGAACGGGCTGGATCGCCGCTTCCGTTTTCCAGCCCTGAAATCATCGCGGGCAGGCCCTGACCGCCGAAGCTGGTTTGGGCATCGAGGATGCGTTGAAGTGTGGCCAATTGCTCGCGTTCGATCTCGGCAATGAGTTCGCGCACGGACAGCTTGTCCGCCTGGATCGCAAGGTCGGTCTCGCGATATCCGGTCTCGACGATATCGCGCGTGGTCAGCCCGCTGTCATTGGTCGGCACGCCTTGGGAAAGGGCGATGCCGGGCAGCAGGCAAAGCACGAGGATATGGGGCAGTTTAGACTTCAATGCCGCCCTCCGGCGCGCCAAGGGGCGTGAAGGTGCAATCAGGTGCTGTGGGTGCTGTCGAGGCCAGGAAGGTGAAGCAATTGGCCTGCGGCTCCTGGTACTGGGCGCAGGAGGCCAAAGCGCCGAGCGCGGTGAGAAGCAACAAAATGCGTGTCATGAAAGCCTCCAGAAATCAGGGCGGTCTCGGTAATCGGCGCCGACGAGCGCCTCGCCTTTTTCCATGCCGCCGAGGATTGTGAGATTGGGTCCGAGGGCGCTCAGATCGGCATCGACGACGATGGATCCCTGGTCGTCGCGGATGAGAGCAAGGCGGCTGTCGCTGCCGGTGTTGAGAAGCACATCGAGTTCCTTCTCATAGAGGTTCAGCATCGCGTAGTCGGCGGCATGGGCGCGGATGTTCGGAAGCAGGATCTGCGTCGGCACGGCCTCGACGATGGTCTTGCCGGTCCGGGTGCGCTCGAGCTGGCTTGCGTATTGCGTCATCATCACCGCGACGGTGTTCTGCTTGCGCGCGGTCACGAGCCAGTTGGAGAGCCGCTCGGCAAAATAGGCATTATCGAGCGCCTTCCAGGCCTCATCGATCACGATGATGGTAGGACGGCGATCCTCGATCTCGCGCTCGACCCGGCGGAAGAGATAGGAGAGGACCGCCATCCGCTCCTTGTCGGCCTCGCTGTCGAGAATGCCGGTGAGATCGAAACCCACAACATCGCCTTCGAGCGAGAAGGTGTCTTCCAACGTCTGGCCGAAGATCCAACCGTAGCGGCCTTCTTCCGTCCATTCGAGCAGGCGTTGGTGCAGATCACCGCCATCATCGGTGGACACAAAAAGTGATGCGAAATCCCGCCAGTTCCGCAGGGCCGGATTGGTGGCCTGCGCGTTCTGGCGCACCACTTCCTGGATGCGGTTGGTCTGTGCCGGCGTGAGCGGCTTGTCGGCGCGGTAGAGCAGGGTGGCGAGCCAGTCTGAAAGCCAGGCCGTGCCGCGCGCGTCGACCTCAGTCCAGAGCGGGTTTAGGCCGGTGGGTTGTCCGGCTTTCAAAGACGCGTAGCGCCCGCCATTGGCGCGGACCGCCATCTCCATACCGAGACGGTAGTCGAAGACGAAGATCCGCGCCCCTGCTCGACGGGCTTGCGTCATGAGGAAGGCTGAGAGCACCGATTTGCCCGAGCCGGGCCGCCCCATGATGAGCGTATGCCCACTGGTGGGTTCTTTGTCGGGCGAGCCTTGCTCGTGATAGGAAAACCGGTAGGCGCTCTGTTCGGGGGTCGGCAGATAGGTGATGACGCGGCCCCAAGGGGTTTTCGCGGCGGGTTTACCAAGCTGGGTCCGGTGGAAGGCCGCGAAATCCGCGAAGTTGCGATTGGTGATCGCACTGGCGCGGACGCGCTTGGGCTGGTTGCCGGGATGCTGGCTCAGGTAATGCGCTTTGGCCGCGACGCGCTCGCCGATCATCTTCACGCCTTCGGCGGCGGCGGCATTCACGATCTCGGCGCTCAGCGTCTGTAGCTCGTCCAGCTTGTCGCAGAAGATTGTCACGACCATGTGGTGCTCGCCGAAGCTCTGGCGCTTGGCCTCGAGATCATCGGCGGCAATATCGAGCGCTTCCATCAGCGACAGAGCCGCGTCCTGGCTCGCCTGCATCTGGCGCTTTTGCCGCTTGATCCGACCCGCCATGAGGTTCGAATTGATCGGCGTGAAGGAATGGGTGACGATCATGTCGACCGGCAGGTTCAGCATGTCGAACATGGTGCAGGAGGTCGCCTCGGAGTATTCGCCGATGGTGAAACTCTTGCCGTAGCGATGTCCC
>JAUIBJ010000423.1 GCA_030428025.1 Alphaproteobacteria bacterium | reverse complement strand
CTGGCGATGGACCTTCCTCATCCTCGCGCCCGGCCCGATCGTGGGCGCGCTGGCGATGTATGGGCTCTATCGGCATCCGCGCTCGCGTGTGATGGCGGGGGGGAAGCGCTGAGGCAGCGCGGGCTCAGGCCACCTCGTCGGAATAGATCCGAGTAAGCGCGCTTTGCACCAGTTGCCGGACCTCCCCGGTCGAGCGGGCAAGGTGGTCGCGCAGGCATTCGGTGGCCTTCGTCGCGTCGCGGGCGGCAATCGCGTCGAGCAGGCGGGCATGTTCCGCCAGCGCCTGCGCGTGCCGGCCGGCGGTTTCCAGGTTGATACGGCGTACGAACCGGATCCGGTCGTTGATGTTGCGCAGGTATTTCAGCCGGGGCGCGTTGCCGGCCAGGGCTGCAAGGTCGAGATGAAACGCCTCGTCGGCGGTGACGAGAGTCTCCACGTCCATGCTGTCGCTCCGGGCCAGATTGGTCCGCCATATCTCGACGAACTCTGCAAGTTCGGACATCGGCGCGCTTTGCAGGAGCGTGCCGAGCGCACCGGTCTCGAGATCGAGCCGTACGCCGTAGAGATCCACGATTTCGCTGACGCTCAGCTTGCGGCAGAAAAAGCCGCGCCCGGGCTCGAAACTGACCATCCCGTCGGCGGCCAAGCGATTTAGCGCCTCGCGCACCGGCGCGCGGCTCATCGACAGGCTGGCGGCGATTTCGGATTCGTTCAACCGCGCCCCTGGCTTCACGTCGAACGCCACCAGCTTGTCGCGCAGACGTTCATAGGCGGTATCGACGCTGTTTTCCGGTCCCTTCGCCATTCTCTCCTCCGTTCGAACACACGTTGACATATAGAGAGGGGGCCGTCAATTTTGTCAGCAAGGCTGTCGACAGCGGCGCCGACACCAGATGAGCCAGACAGGGAGAGCGACATGACCACAGCCGACACGGCCCCGGTGCGGGAGACACCAAGCCTGACGGAAGACCAGCTTCGCCAGTATCGGGAGAAGGGCTGGATCGTTCCCGACTGGGAAATCCCGCAGGAGCTGATCGCCGAGATGCGGCAGGAATACGACGAGCTTCTGGCGCGCAATCCGCATGTCGAATCCGATATCATCCTCGCGCCGCACCAGACCAATGGCGGCTCGATGGGCGTAATCGGGTCCGAGAAATTCCTCGAATTCGCCACCCAGCCCGAACTGATGGCCATCGCCAGGCAACTGATCGGCGAAGACATCATCCTGTGGGGCACGACACTGTTCGGCAAACCGCCGCATAACGGCAAGGAAACGCCCTGGCATCAGGACGGCGAATATTATCCCATCCGTCCGCTGGAGACCCTGACCATCTGGATCCCGCTCGACGACGTGACCCCCGAGAACGGGCCGATGAAGTTCATTCCCGGCTCGCACAAGGCGCATAAACTGTTCAGCCATTCCTGGAAGGACGGAAACGACAAGACGATCAACCTCGTCACCGATGCCGAGCATTTCGACGAATCGACGGCCGAGCCGCTGATCCTTCGGGCGGGGCAGGTATCGTTCCACGATGTCTACATGATCCACGGCTCCAGCGCTAACCGCACCGACAAGCGGCGCGCTGCCTTCATCGTGCGGCTGATGCCTGCCACATCGCTATATGACCATGCGCTGGGCGCGGAGATCGGCAAGAAACATCCCGCGCAGGGCTATGGCGTGCGGCCGCTCTATCTGGTCAGCGGGCAGGACCGGGCCGGGAACAATTTCTCCATCGGCCACGACTAGCCATGACGGCCTCAGCCGGTACCGCGCAGCCTTGCCAGGACCAGATCGCAGGCCTCGTCCCAGGCTTCTGGCATGCCGGCGCGCTCGAGGCTGCGAAGCCCGGCCTCAGTGATTCCGCCGGGCGTGCAGAGGCTGGCGAGGATCTCGTCCATCGGCGCGTCCTGTTCGCCCTGCATCCGCCCCGAGGCGACGAATGTGCGCGCCATGAGTTGGCGCGCTACCGCCGGGTCGAGCCCGTTCCGCGCGCCCCATTCGGCGCCAGTGCGGATCAGCGCCTGCGCCCAGCCATAGATCGCGGCGCTGACGGTCGCCGCTTCGAACTGGTCTTCGGATTCGAGCGCGATGGGCGTGCCGAGCGCCCCGAGCAGGGGCCGCAACTCCGGTCGCATCGGGAAGACGGTCGTGGGGCTGGCGCCCAGTTCCGAGGCGGTGATGGGCATGATGCGGACGATCTGCGCCGGTCCGGCGCCTTCGGCCAGGCGGGCGATCGTGACCCCGGCGCAGGCCGAGACGAGGATATGGTCTGCGCGCCACGGCAGGCCCCGCACCGCATCGACCGCATCGGCCGGCCGCACCGCCAGCAGCACCATGTCGCAATCGGCCACCAGCGCGGGATTGTCGGCGGCAAGCGCGAACCCGTGCTCCGCGGCCAGTTCCGGCCCATGGCCGCGCGGAGAGAGCCGGATGCCCTCAGGCGCGTGCCCCGCGCGCAGAAGCCCCTTCAGCAGCGATGTCGCGAGGTGCCCCACGCCGATCACGCCAAGTCTCATCTCTTCGCCCGCCTTTCCATCGCCTCGCCGCCGCAACTTGTCTGCCGCGCCCAAGCTGATAGGGTTTTTCCGGCCCGGTTTCCACCCTCTCGTCCGGCCGGCGGCCCGTTCCGCCCGAACAACGGAGACGCCAGATGACGCGCCACCCGCAGCTGACCGCCCCCGGAATGCGGCCCGGTGCCGGGCTTCTTGAAGAGGGGCGGCGAATGGCCCGCGACTGGACGCTGGGCCGCAGCCTGTTCATGGAGGCCGAAGGCGTGACCTCGGAAGCCCAGTACAAGCGCCGCGAGGCCGAGGCGGGCCGGATCATGCAGCATGCCCATATCGGCTTTCGCAGCATCGACCGCACCGTCGGCGCCATGGCGCAGTTGCACGAGGCCGCACGCAAGCGCGACGTGCGGATCGACCGGTTCGGAATCACGCTCGACTGGTCGATGGGCTATCCGCCCGAGCGGCGCAGGGAGGCGGGTCGCGGCACCGGCATCGTGCTGACCGGCCCCGAGGATTTCGCCCGGATCACCCATGCGAGCCCCGCCGCAGCGCATTTCGGGGATTTCATGCTGGGACTGCCCGGCGCGCTGTCGAACACCCAGGCGGCCATCGCCGCGGGGGCCACTTCGATCGGCAATCTCGGCCAGTATTTCACCTTTCGGCTGCCCTACTGGGATGACGATGTCGCCACCACCGAGGCCACGGTCACGGCCCTTGGCCTGATCGCGGCGCAGGAGGCCGAGATCCTGGTTCATTCCAATCTGGACGACGGTTTCGCCGGACTTTTCCTCGACATGACCAGCGCCTTCGGGATGATGCTGATCGAAAAGCACATCGTCGAGGATCTGATCGGCGCCCGGGCCTCTTTCTGCTTCGGGCATCATTTCTCGTCGCCGCTGACCCGGGCGGCTTTTCACGCGGCGCTGGCCCGCGAGGTCGACACGCCCGGAACGATGCTGTTCGGCAATACCGTCGCCTATCGCGGCACGCCGGCCGCGAATTATGCCAGCCTCGCCAACTACCTGCTGGCGGATATCGGGGCCCTGTTGCAGGCCCATACCGGCCACGCGGTGAACCCCGTACCGGTGACCGAAAACCTGCGCATTCCCGACATCGACGAGATCCTCGATGCCCAGACCTTTGCCGCCCGGCTGAGCGAGCATGCAGGCGGCCACGCGGCACTGGTCGACCGTAGCCAGATTGACGCCATTGCCGACCGGCTGGTGCTGGGCGGGCGGCGGTTTGCCGAAACCGCGCTTGCCGGGTTGCGAGAGCGCGGCGTCGATACGCGCGACCCCGCCGCGCTCATGCTCGCGATCCGGCGGATGGGGGCGAAGCGGATGGAGGCGCTTTGGGGGCAGGGCGCGGAAGGGTCCGGGCGCCGGACGCCGCTGGTGCCCGCCGACTGGGCCGAGGAGCTGGACCGGATGGCGGCGGAGTGGGTGGCGCGCAGGCAGCCGCGGGAGGGGGCCTGCGATCTGCGCGTGGTCCTTGGCACCACCGATGTGCACGAGCACGGCGCCTATCTGGTCGGCCGGGCGCTGGAGGGGCTCGGCGCGCAGGTGATCGAGGCGGGCGTCGCGCTCGACGCCGAGG
>JAUIBJ010000422.1 GCA_030428025.1 Alphaproteobacteria bacterium | reverse complement strand
GGGGCTGGGCCGGCAGCTCTTGCAGTCCGTCGCGGGCTTTGCCAGAGAGCGCTGGCAGGCGCGGTTCCTGAAGCTGACCGTCTATGACGAGAATGCCGGCGCGCGCGCCTTCTATGACCGGCTGGGTTTTGGGGTGGCTGAGCGCGACCTGACCTGCCTGCTGGGCCCGCCCGCCTTCGACACCCTCTTGGGAGAGACCGGATGAAAGCCTTTCTCGACGACCGCCAGCGCGCCCATGATCCCAAGCATTTCATGGCCAACGGCACACGCCTGCCCAACCCGGAAGTGCCGCAGCGGGTGGAGATCCTCAAGACAGCCGCCGAGGCGGCGGGCTGCGCCTTCGAGGCGCCCGGCGATGCCGGGCTGGGGCCGATCGCGGCGGTCCATACGGCCGAATACCTGACCTTCCTGCGCACGATCCACGCCCGCTGGCAGAGGATCGAGGGGGCCTCGGACGAGGTGATCCCCAATGTCCACCCCGCCAGCCGGACCGACAGCTATCCGCGCTCGGCGGTGGGGCAGGCGGGGTTTCATCAGGCCGATACCGCCTGCCCGATCTCGGGCGAGACATGGCAGGCCGCCTATCGGTCGGCGCAGACCGCCATCGCCGGCGCCGATGCGGTGGCCAAGGGCGCGCGCGCCGTCTATGCGCTCTGCCGGCCGCCGGGGCACCATGCCTTCGCCGATCTGGCCGGGGGCTTCTGTTTCCTCAACAATTCCGGCATCGCCGCGCAGCGCCTGCTGGCGCGCGGGTTGCGGCCCGCGATCCTGGATGTGGACGTGCATCACGGCAACGGCACGCAAGGCATGTTCTATGCGCGCGGCGACGTGCTGACCGTGTCGATCCATGCCGATCCGGTGCGTTTCTACCCGTTCTTCTGGGGCCATGCGCAGGAGCGGGGGACAGGCGCCGGGCTGGGCGCGAACCTCAATCTGCCGCTGGCGCGCGGCACCGGCGACGAGGCCTATCTCGCCACTCTCGATACCGCGCTGGAACGGATCGCCGATTTCGACGCGGATGCGATCGTTGTGGCGCTGGGGCTCGACGCGCATGAGGACGACCCGTTTCAGGGGCTGGCGGTGACGACCCGGGGCTTCACCCGCATCGCCGCCGCCATCGCCGCCACCGGCCTGCCGCTTCTCTGCGTGCAGGAAGGCGGTTATGTGTCCGACGCGCTGGGCGGCAATCTGACGGCGTTTCTGAACGGCATTCAAGGAGGCTGAGATGGCGGAGATCGCATTCAAGACCCTGTATCTGAAAAAGCGCTTCCCTCTGGCGATCAGCCGGGGCGTGATCGAGGGGGCGGAGAACCTGTTTCTCTCGGTCACCGAGGGCGGCCTGACCGGCTGGGGCGAGGTGGCCCCGGGCAAGACGGAAGGGGCCGAAACCCCCGCCGAGGCCCAGAAGATGCTGCAGGGGGTCTGGGGGGACGGGATGGATACCGGCGCCATCCACGACATCTGGGACCGTGCCCATGGCGAGGGCGTGGCGCCCTGCGCGCTCGCCGGGCTCGACATGGCGCTTTGGGATCTGAAGTCGAAACAGGCGGGCATGCCGCTTCATTCCCTTTTGGGGCTGGCGCGACGGGGGGTGGCCAGTTCGCTCACCGTGGGGATCAACCCGCCGGAGGTGGTGCGCGAGCGGGTGCCGCTTCTGCTGGAAAAGGGCGCGCGCGCGCTCAAGATCAAGCTGGGAAGCCCCGAGGGGATCGAGGCGGACAAGGCGATGTATGCGGCGGTGCTGGAGGCCGTGGGCCAGGCGAATGTCGCACTACGGGTAGATGCCAATGGCGGCTGGTCGCTCAAGGACGCGCGTCACATGATGGGCTGGCTGGCCGAGCGGCGGGCGGAATATATCGAACAACCGCTGGTGCGCGGCGCCGAGGACCAGTTGACCGACCTCTTCCGCGACCGGGCGCTGCCGATCTTCGTTGACGAAAGCTGCCGGATGTCGGGGGACATTCCGGGCTTCGCCGACCGGGTCGACGGGGTGAACCTGAAGCTGATGAAATGCGGCGGCATCACCGAGGCGCTGCGCATCGTCGCCACCGCCCGCGCCTTCGGGCTCAAGACGATGATCGGCTGCATGGGCGAAAGCAGCATCTCCATCGCCGCCGGGGCCTCGATCGGGGCGCTGTTCGACTTCATCGATCTCGACAGTCACCTGAACCTCGACCCGGACCCGGCGACCGGCGCGCCGTTGGTCGAGGGTGTCACCCTGCCCGAGGACCGGCCCGGACATGGAGGAGCCCTGAGCGATGCTTGAGCCCGGCCGGAAGATCGCGATCTATGCCGAGGCCAATATGGGCCTCATCAACGCCAAGATGGCCGAGGGGATCATGCGTTATGGCCGCAACCCCATCGTCTGCGTGATCGACAGCCGGGCGGTGGGCCGCACGGTGCGCGAACTGTGCAAGATCGACCGCGACATTCCCATCGTCGCCACGCTGGACGAGGCGTTGGAACTCGGCGCCGAGGTGCTGGTGCTGGGTACGACCCCCTCGGGCGGGCGCGTGCCGCAGGACTGGATGGAGATGCTGGATCAGGCGGTGGCCGCCGGCCTGTCAGTGGTCAACGGCCTGCACGACCGGCTGGGCGACCGTTTCGGCGACCGGCTGCGCGAGGGCCAGTGGATCTGGGACATCCGCACGCCCGTCGACGCCATGCCCCCCATCGCCATGGCCCGCGCCGCCGCGCTGCCCAATATCCGCGCGCTGATGGTGGGCACCGACATGGCGGTGGGCAAGAAGACCGCCGGGCTGGAGATCTGGACCGCGCTGCGCGACGCGGGGCGCGACGCGGCCTTTCTGGCCACCGGCCAGAGCGGCGTGGCGATCACCGGCAAGGGCATTCCGCTCGATGCCTTCCGGGTGGACCATGCCGCCGGCGCGGTCGAACGGCTGGTGATGGAGAATGCCGGGCACGATGTGCTGATCATCGAGGGACAGGGCTCGCTGCTGCATCCGGGCTCCACCGCGACGCTGCCCCTGATGCGGGGAAGCTGCTGCAACGCGCTGATCCTGTGCCACCGGGCGCGGATGGAGGTGCTGGACACCACCGGCCATGAGGTGCGCATCCCGCCCCTGCGCGACGTGATCGCGCTCAACGAGGCGGTGGCGGCGGCCGCGGGCGCGCTGACGCCGGCCAAGGTGGTGGGGATCGCGCTCAACACCCGCAACCTGACCGAAGACGAGGCGCGGGCGGAGGTGGAGAAGACCGCCGCCGAGACCGGCCTGTCCGTGGCCGATCCGGTGCGCTTCGGGGCCGAGCCGCTGGCAAAGGCGGTGCTGGCGGTGCGGGCCGGGTAGCCGCTTCTTCTGGCCAAGACCGCCCGCGGCTTGCTAGACAGCGGTCATGACCCGGATGTTCCGCACACGGTTGCCGGTTGTGGCGCTTTTTCTGCTGGCGGTCGCGCTGTGCGGCGCGGCTATCTGGCGCTATGGCCATGTGCAGGCGCTGGCACAGCTGGAAAAGCAGGGGCGGGCCGATCTGGCGCTCGCCGCCGACCGGTTCACGGGCGAGTTGCGCCGGTTCCGCGAACTGGCGGTGCTGATGGCTGCCCACCCGGTTTTCGACGCGCTGGCCGAGGAGGGGGGCGCGGCGCGCGCCGCCCGGGTCATGCAGGGGGCCGCCGACAGAAGCGGCGCGCTGGCGCTTTTCTACACCGACGAGGACGGCCGCGTACTGGCCCGTGCGGGCGAGGTGACGCTTCACCCCGAAGGCAGCGGCTATGTCCGCCGGGCGATGCAGGGGGCGTTGGGCACCTTCTATGGAAGGCTCGGGCCCGAGGGCCGCCGCGTCTTCGCCTACGCCGCCCCCGATTTCGGCCCACACGGTCCGCGCGGCAGCGTCATCGTGCTGGTGGACATGCTGGAGGTGGAATGGGACTGGATCGGCAGCCAGCCGCCGGTGTTCTTCACAGATCACGACGGCCGCGTCTTCCTGTCGAACCGTTCGGAAATCCTCGGCTGGGAGAAGCGGCAGGGGGGGCTTGCGCCGAACGGCGCGCCCGCGCCCGAATTCAGCGTCGTAAGGCGCGGGGCGCACGAGATCTGGCGCATGGACTGGGGCGATTACCTGCCGCAGGAGGCGCTGCATCTGGCCCG
>JAUIBJ010000421.1 GCA_030428025.1 Alphaproteobacteria bacterium | reverse complement strand
GCGAGGCCCGTGTGCCCGCCGATTGGCGGGCCACCCCCGATTTCTGGAGACATGTACTATGAGTTCGAAACCCCTCCTCGCGATTTGCGCCGCCGCAGGCCTTCTCTCGGCTTGCGAGACGTACACCGAGAAAACCTCGCCCTGCTTCGGGCGCAATGGCGAGCCGCAGGTGACACGCTCCGCCCTCTCCTTCTCGACCATGGGCGCTCCGGTCCAACAGGCTGTAAAGTCTGACTGCAGCTTCGAGTCCCTGCCCCGTCCGGAATGACCCGCGCTGCGATCATATCCGCCGGACTCTGCCTCGGCCTCGGTGCCCTGCCGGCGCTCGCCCAGGGCGTGCCGACGCAGGACAATTCCGCGATCGGCCGCGCCATCGCGCGGGTGACGGCGCTTGCCGAAGATCTGGGCGTCCAGCAGGACAAGGATCGGACAGAGTCGACCCTGGCGGACGTGCAGGCCGACCAGTTGCGCGTCCTCAATGAGATGACGGCGGCCATCACCGGTCCCGGCTTCGATATCCGCGCCCTCGAAGGCAATGCGGATTTTGGCGTGGCGGCGGTCTACCCCAATACCGATCCAAACCCGATGAACAGCCGCCTCTTCGGTGAAGGTCGCAAGACCGTCGAGATGATGATCGTCGAGGTGGCGGGCGAGTTCGCAGGCGCCCCCGGCGTGGCCCGCGCGGGTCTCTCGGCCACCCAATGGCGCTGCCTCTTCCAGGCGCTGATCAAACAGGAGAGCCGCTTCAACGTGGCCGCCCAAAGCCCGGTCGGGGCCTATGGCCTGACTCAGCTCATGCCGGGCACCGCCTCGGACCTCGGCGTCGACCGCTATGACGTGAAAGACAACCTGCGCGGCGGCGCGCGCTACATCACCACCCAGCTCAATCGCTTCGGCAACATCCCCCATGCACTTGCGGCTTATAACGCGGGGCCGGGTCGGGTCATCGAATATGGCGGCGTGCCGCCCTTTGCCGAGACCCAAGGCTACGTGCGCAACATCTCCAAGTTCTACAACGAATACCTGGCCGTGGTGGGCGGCGCCGACGCGCTCGGCACGCTCTCGCCCTCGGATTTTGCACTGGCCGAATATGCCAGCATCTCCGAAGCGGGCGTCTATTACGCCGCCGACAGTTCGGCAACGACCGAGCAAGTGATCAACCGCCTCCGCGCGATCATCCTGCAGATCGATGCGCAACCCAATGCCAAGGCGGCCTGGGAACTCAACACCTACGCCAAGGCCGAGATCGGCCGCATCCTCAACCTTCGCGTCCGGCTGATGGCGGCGAACCAGCAGCGCGAGGCGGCCTACGCGCAGCACCTCGTCGCCGACCGGCTGGCCGAGCGCGACTTCATGCAGATGGGAGTTCCTGAATGAGACAGCTTCTCCTGACCTCAGCAGCATTCGTTGCGCTCGGGTTTTCAAGCCCGGCTGAGGCGCAAGGCGTACCGACTTTCGATGGATCGCAGCTTGGTCAGCTCGTGGCACAGCTCGAGCACATGGCGGAAGACCTGAACGTCCAGATGCAGCAGCTCGCCACCATGCGACTGGAGCTTGAGACCCAATTGTCGCAGTTGACGAACCTCGAGGCGCAACTGACCTCGCTCATTGAAGGCAGCGGGCTCGGAGAACTCTTTGCCACCGTCGAGGAATTCCGCGCGCTGCGTGGTAAGCTGGTGGCCCCGCTCAATACCGCGCAGTCTTTGGCCAGCGGCGATTTTCTGAGCGGCTTCAATCCCGGCGCGGAACTCTCGGCCTCGGTCGAGCGGGTCCTGTCTGGCAGCGGCTTCACCTCGGAGCGCCTGAGCACGCTCTCGGGATCGAATCAGCCTGCCGACAACCGCATCGCCACCTCTGCCGGGGCCAGCGCCATGCTGTCGGTTGCGGCGCAAGAAAGCCACGAAGAGGCAGGTCAAAGCCTCGAACGGCTCGAGACCATGGTCGGGCTCATCGACGATCAGGACGGGCTGAAAGCCGCGGTCGATCTCAACACCCGCGTCACCGCCGAGCTCGGCATCATCCTGACCCAGATCTGGCGGCTGGAAGCGGCCCAGGGCGTCAGTGCCGGCCAGCTCGGCGTCGTCGATGCCGCGACCCTCGCGGACGAGCGCAAGTTCCGCTCGATGGCGGTGGATCCATGAGGCAATTCATGACCCGCAGCTTGGCACCAGTTCTATCTCTTTGTCTCGCCGCACTTGTCGCGAGTGCCCTGCCCAGTGTTGCATTGGCCCAGACCCCGACCACGGACCCCTCCGGCGACATGCCCTTCGACTCGATGGCCATCGCGCGGGACGAGGCCGATGAATGTCGTGTTCCGAAACCGCCTGCCGATCTGGCCGAGACCGCCTATCTGCGCAACGGCTACCGCGCGATCTTGCGCATCCTGATTGCCGAAGAGGCGCTCGCCTCAGAGAGTTGCACCTGCCTGCTGGACGACTTCACCTGGGAACAGGCGCTCACCGCCCTGCCCCGGTTTCAGACTTCGGACAACCCACGCCTGCCCTTCAAGGTGCTCGACCTCTACGCGCAAGCCGACGCGCTCGAGGCGCAAGTCGTGGAGGCCTGTGCGGAATAGATGGGGGTTATTCGCGACATCCTGAGCCAAGTCGACGCCGCGGTGGATACCGTGGCACAGGACGGCTTTGTCTCCTCGGCGGGTGCCGTCGGCGACGTGATCTCCGCTGGGGCCGCGCTCCTCGTCGTGCTCCTCGGGATCAACGCGGTGATGCAACTCCGGCCCCTGCCCTTCGGCACCGGCTTTGCCTTCGGCATGAAGATCGCGCTCGTCGGGATCTTCGCGCAGAGCTGGGACAATTTCAGCGTCATCTATGACATCGTCACGCGGGTGCCCGACTCCGTCGGCGCCTCGATCCTCGCGCTCACCGGCTCGGGCGACGAGGCCGGGGTCTATGAGAGCCTCGACAATATGGTCGCCCGCATCACTGCCTATGGCGATACGATCGGGGATCGCGCGGGCTGGGTCTTCGGCGCGGTCCTCGGCGCGATCTTCTTCGTCCTCTCCGCCGTCTTCGCCGCCGTCACCGCCGGGATCATCGCCTTCGCCCGCATCGTCTTCGCGCTGATGATCGTCATAGCGCCTTTCATGATCGTGACCTCGCTCTTCAAACCGACCCAGTCCCTCTTCGAGGCCTGGACCCGCGCCACCATCGGCTATGCGCTCATGCCGGTCGCCGCTGCCGGGGCCGCGGGCATCATCGTCGCCATCGCCGAGGCCATCGGGGACGCCTCTGCCGATCCGGGCGATGTCGAGACCGTCAGCCTCATCCTGCCTTTCCTCGTCATCCTCATTCTCAGCGCCGGGATCATGGCCTCGGTCCCCTACATCGCCTCCAACCTCACCGGCGTCGTCGGCATCGCCTCGAATGCCGTGGGGCTGACCGGCCTCGCCCGCCAGGGCTTCGTGAACACGCGGGAGTATGGCACCGGAGCGACCTCACGCCTCGTCACCGGCAAGTCTCCGCACGAGCTGAACCAGATGGCCAATGCGAGCGTGGTGAAGACTGGCGAGATGATCCGGCAAAGCCCCGGCGCGCTTCTCTCCGCCGCCAAGGCCTTCCGCAAACCCTGATGTGAAAGACGGCTGACGTGAAGAAGACCTTAACCAGTTCCGCAGAAAGTGACCGCGACGCTTTCGAGGCGGATTTCATCTACGGGCCAAGGCGGCGCGAGCGTTTCGCCTGGTTCGTCGCGGCCGCAGGTGTGCTGGTCGGCGTGGCCGGCATGGTCGCGGGCGCGAGCCTCTTTCCACTCAAATCGACCGAGACCTTCGTCGTCGTGGTCGACAAGGAAACCGGAGAGATGGACCGGGTCGCCGCCGTACAGGCGCTGACGCTTTCCGAGAGCGACGCCATCATCCAGGCCAATCTCGTGGCCTATGTCGATGATCGGGAAACCTATGACCTGACCGATGGCGAGCAGCGTATCAACTCGGTGCTCAACCGTTCCGATGGCGATGCCGCCCGCACGCTGCGCGATCTCTGGTCCTCCACCAACGAAGACTACCCGATCACCGTCTATGGCCGCGACGCCAAGATCGAGGTGGTGATCAAGTCCGTGAACCAGATCGAGCGCGGCATGGCCCAGGTCCG
>JAUIBJ010000420.1 GCA_030428025.1 Alphaproteobacteria bacterium | reverse complement strand
GCGTGTGCGAACTGACCGGAAAACGGCCGCTGGTGGGCATGAACTCCAGCCACGCCAACAACAAGACCAAGCGCCGCTACCTGCCGAACCTGAACGACGTGACCCTGCAGTCGGAAACGCTGGGCCGCGGGATCAAGCTGCGGATCACCGCCGCCGCCCTGCGCAGCGTCGATCACCGCGGCGGGCTCGACGCCTTTCTTGCCAAGGCCAAGGACGACACGCTTTCGGCCAATGCACTGAAGGTGAAGAAAGAGATCGCGAAGGCCCAGGCGGCCAGCGCCTGAGCGGCGAGCCTCGACGATTTTGCAGAAGCCCCGCCCGAGTAGTGGCGGGGTTTTTCATTTTGAGGCAGTCCTTGGGGCCTAATTTGCCATTTCATCTTGAGCGTATAGAATTTGCGACAGACCAATGGTAAAATAACAAATGTCCACTAAAAAGTCCGGAAATAAACTTCCCACAGCCCGTACTGCGCAACACAACGCTAAAGATCATTTTGTGAACTTCATGAAAGCCGCTTTGGCGACGACGCCGTTTGCGGGTGGGATTGCCACCTTGATCGACGACTACATACCGTCAACGAAACAAAAGCGATTGGAGCAATTTGTAAAGCAACTCGGACAAGATCTCGATGCATTGAGGGATAGAATTTCAGAAGATGCTTTCCTGAACGAAGAATTTTCATTTGCATTTGAAAAGTGCTTCCGCGGCGTCGCGGAAAACTACCAAAAGGAGAAGCTAGAGGCATACAGAGGGATACTCCTCAATTCCGCGATCGGCTCGAATGTTGAGGCTGACGAAGCGGAATACTATATCAGCCTCGTTGATCGTCTCTCAGCCTTACATTTGAGAATCTTAGGATTCATGGCAAACCCGGACGATTTTTTGACCGCTCGTGGAATTCCGAAGGAACAAATCACAGGCGGCTTTGCAAATTTTTTCCCGGTTGCCATTCCCGGTGTCGGCTTGGAGGCAATCAAGAGCGCCTTTGGAGATTTACATCAGTTGGGCCTCATAAGTACCGACAAGTCCATTTTCCATACAACGACAGCAGGACAAGGTCTTGATTTATTGGGGAACAGAGTATCAAATGCCGGGCAAGATTTTATCCGTTTTTGCACCACTCCGGACTGACGAAAGAACGTTTTCCTAATCCCTTAACTATTTCCCCAAAACCTCCGCCACCCAAACCGGGACCACCTCGCTCGCCGGCCCCTGCCGGTGCTCGTGGAAATCCCGCGACGCCGCCGAGGGCTCGAGGTTCAGCTCCACCGTATGCGCCCCCATCCGCCCGGCGAATTCGCCATAGGCCGCCGCCGGATAGACCTGCCCGGAAGTGCCAATGGCGGCGAAGAGGTCGGCCTCGGCCAGCGCCGCCTCGATCCGGTCCAGTTCGTATGGCATCTCGCCGAACCACACCACATCCGGACGTGTCGCCGGCGCCCCGCAGCCGGGGCAGGGATCGTCCGGCGCCATCTCCGGCGGCGCGGGCCAGCGGTGCCCGCAGGCGCCGCACAGCGCGCCGTTCAACCGTCCGTGCATGTGGATGACGTTGCGGCTGCCCGCCGCCTCGTGCAACCCGTCCACATTCTGGGTGACGATCAGCACCTCGCCCGCATGCTCCGCCTCCAGCCGCGCCAGCGCCAGATGGGCGGGGTTGGGCCGCGCCCCCGCCGCCTGTGCCCGGCGGGCGTTGTAGAAGGCATGCACCAGACCCGGGTCGCGGGCAAAGCCCTCTGGCGTGGCCACATCCTCCAGCGGGTATCGCTGCCAGATGCCGCCCGCGTCGCGAAAGGTGCCCAGCCCGCTTTCGGCGGAAATTCCGGCCCCGGTCACGATCACGATCTTTTCCATGGCCCTTGCTTGCCCTATCAAGATGCCCATGACCACCCGGATTCTCTTCGTCTGCCTCGGCAATATCTGCCGCTCCCCCGCCGCCGAGGGGGTGCTGCGCCATCACGCCCCCGGGGTCGAGGTGGACAGCTGCGGCACTGGCGACTGGCATCTGGGCGAGCCGCCCTACGCACCGATGCAGGATGCCGCGCGGGCCCGCGGCTATGACCTGTCGGACCTCCGGGCACGCCAGCTCTGCCCGGCCGATTTCAAGCGATTCGACCTGATCGTCGCGATGGACAGCGACAATTTCCGCCGGATCGAGGCATTGCGGCCCGCGGGCAACGCCACACCGGTGAAGCTCTTCACCGATTTCCTGCCCGAAGGCGGCGCGACCCATGTGCCCGACCCCTATTACACCCGCGATTTCGACGGCGCGCTCGACCTGATCGAGCAGGCGGCAAAAGCGCTTCGGGCCAGCCTCTAGCGGGTTTCGACGCCGCAGTTTCGGGTTTCCCGAAGCCCTGTTTCAGCGCCTGAAAAAACAACCCCGCAAGACCGGCCTTTCCCTTGTCCGCCGGGGCCAATCCGCGCAAAGCAGAGGGCAAGGAGAGGAAAGCCATGTCCCGCACCCATCTCAAGACCGCCCCCGGAGAGCCGCCCCAGGCCGCCGCCGACATCGCCGATACCGTGCAGGTGATGCTGGCCCGGCTGAAGACTGGCGGCGCGCAGGTGGCGCTGGATTATGCCCGCCGGCTCGACGGCTGGGAAGGCGAGATCTCCGTGCCAAGCGGACGGATCGAGGACGCCGCCGCGGAAGTGCCGCAGGCGATGAAGGACGATATCCGCTGGGCGCATGACAACATCTCGCGTTTTGCCGCCGCACAGCGCGCCACCGCGCAGGACATGGAGATCGAGCTGCGCCCCGGGCTGATTGCCGGGCAGAAGCAGATCCCCGTGCAGGCGGCGGGCTGCTACGTGCCCGGCGGGCGCTATACCCATATCGCCTCGGCATTGATGAGCATTGCCACGGCGCGCGAGGCCGGAGTGCCCGACATCACCGCCTGTTCTCCTCCCTGTGGCGCGGCGGGCATTCCGGCCCCGATGCTCTACGCGATGCATCTGGCGGGCGCCTCGCGGATCCTGACCATCGGCGGCGTTCAGGGAATCGCCGCCATGGCTTTCGGGATGTTCGGAGCACGGCCGGCCGACATCCTCGTGGGCCCCGGCAACGCCTATGTGGCCGAGGCCAAGCGGCAACTGTTCGGCCCCGTGGGCATCGACATGTTCGCCGGCCCCACCGACAGCCTGGTTCTGGCCGATGACAGCGCCGACCCCGAGATCGTCGCCGCCGATCTGGTGGGCCAGGCCGAACACGGGGCCACCTCGCCCGTGTGGCTCGCCACCACCTACCGGCCGCTGGCCGAGGCGGTACTGGCCCGCATTCCCGCACTCATCGCCGATCTGCCCGAACCCAACCGCAGCGCGGCCGAGACCGCCTGGCGCGACCTGGGCGAAGTCGTGCTCTGCGACACCCGCGAGGCGATGGCCGCCTATGCCGATGAGAAGGCGCCGGAGCATCTGCACGTCCAGGCGCGCGATCTGCCCTGGTGGCGGGCGCGGCTGCGCGCCTATGGCTCGCTCTTTCTGGGCCAGAACACGACCGTCGCCTTTGGCGACAAGGCCGCAGGGCCCAACCACGTGCTGCCCACTTCGGGCGCGGCGCGCTACACCGGGGGCTTGAGCGTGCACAAGTTTCTCAAGACGGTCACCTGGCAGGAGGTGCGCGACGACGCCCTGCCCGAACTGGCCCGCGTCTGCGCCGCGATCAGCCGCGAAGAGCGGATGGAAGGCCATGCGCGCAGCGCCGATATCAGGCTGGACAGGCTGGTCCAAATGCCCAAACTGGCGGCGAATGACAAAGGATAGGAATAACATGAACCTTGCCCAATTCCCCCGTGTGCGTCTGGCGCATCTGCCCACCCCGCTCGAACCGATGCCGCGCCTGTCGGAACATCTGGGCGGGCCCGAGATCTGGATCAAGCGGGACGATTGCACGGGGCTGTCGACCGGGGGCAACAAAACCCGCAAGCTGGAATTCCTGATGGCCGAGGCACAGGCGCAGGGCGCCGATATCGTGCTGACGCAGGGCGCGACCCAGTCGAACCACGCCCGCCAGACCGCCGCCGCCGCCGCGAAACTGGGGATGGATTGCCACATCCTTCTGGAAGACCGCACCGGCTACAATTACGACAACTACAAGTATAACGGCAACGTGC
>JAUIBJ010000419.1 GCA_030428025.1 Alphaproteobacteria bacterium | reverse complement strand
GCTTGTACTGGCCGGGAAAGTTCTGGTGAATGAAAAGGATATTCATCTTTTGCCACTGCCCGATTGCGTTTTCCTTCTTATAGGCCGGGGCCGCGAGCCTGCAAAGACGGGCATTTTTCGCGCGTTACACTGGACGCTCGCCCGGCTTGCGCCTATCACGCCAGATGACAAGAAATGCTGAAGGACAGGTCGCACATGTCGCGCTATTCCGCCGCCGAGATCGAAGCCAAGTGGCAGAAGGCCTGGGACGAGGCCGGCGTGTTCCGCGCCGAGCGGTCGCAGGACAAGCCGAAATACTACGTGCTCGAAATGTTCCCCTACCCGTCGGGCCGCATCCACATGGGTCATGTGCGCAACTACACGATGGGCGACGTGATCGCCCGGCACAGGCTGGCCACGGGGCATAACGTGCTGCACCCGATGGGATGGGACGCGTTCGGGATGCCGGCCGAGAACGCGGCGATGGCCAGCGGTGGCCATCCCAAGGACTGGACCTATGGCAACATCGCCGATATGCGCGGGCAGATGAAGCCGCTGGGCCTGTCCATCGACTGGAGCCGCGAGTTTGCCACCTGCGACCCGGAATATTACGGCCAGCAGCAGGCGCTGTTCCTCGACTTCCTAGAAAAGGGCCTCGTCTATCGCAAGAACGCGGTGGTGAACTGGGATCCGGTCGACATGACGGTTCTGGCCAACGAGCAGGTGATCGACGGCAAGGGCTGGCGCTCGGGCGCCGAGGTCGAGAGGCGCGAACTGACGCAGTGGTTCTTCCGCATCTCCGATTTCTCGGAGGAGCTTCTGGAGGCACTCGGCAGCCTCGACAACTGGCCGGCCAAGGTGCGGCTGATGCAGGAGAACTGGATCGGCAAGTCGCGGGGCTTGCAGTTCTCCTTCGAGCGCACCGACGGGGGCGAGATCGAGGTTTACACCACGCGGCCAGACACGCTTCTGGGCGCGTCTTTCGTGGGCATCTCGCCGGATCATCCGCTGGCCAAGGAACTGGCGGAGCAGAGCCCCGAGGTGGCGGCCTTCCGCGCGCAATGCGCGAAAGGGGGGACGACCGAGGAGGCGCTGGAGAAGGCCGAGAAGCTGGGCCTCGATACCGGGTTGAAGGTCAAACACCCGCTTGATCCCTCTTGGGAACTGCCCGTCTGGATCGCCAATTTCATCCTGATGGACTACGGCACCGGCGCGATCTTCGGCTGTCCGGCCCATGACCAGCGCGACCTCGATTTCTGCCGCAAATATGACCTGCCGGTGATCGACACCTTCTTTGCGCTGAACGATTCGACGCCGGTGGAGACCGAGGCCTTCGTGCCGCCCAAGACCGACCGCGTGAAATGGGTCGACCACTTCACCGGCATCGACGTGGCCACGGGCCAGGAGGCCATCGACGCCACCATCGACTATGCCGAAAAGCACGGCTGGGGCACGGGTGTGACCAAGTACCGGCTGCGCGACTGGGGCCTGTCCCGCCAGCGCTATTGGGGCTGTCCCATCCCGGTGGTGCATTGCGATACCTGCGGCGTGGTGCCCGAGAAAAAGGAGAACCTGCCGGTCCGCCTGCCCGACGACGTGAGCTTTGACCAGCCCGGCAACCCGCTCGACCGTCATCCAACCTGGCGCGACTGCGAATGCCCGAACTGCGGCGCACCGGCGAAACGCGAAACCGACACGATGGACACTTTCGTGGACAGCTCGTGGTACTTCGCCCGTTTCACCGCGCCCCGCGCCGAGACCCCCACGGTGATGGAGGATGCGACATACTGGATGAATGTCGACCAGTATATCGGCGGCATCGAGCACGCGATCCTGCACCTGCTCTATTCGCGCTTCTTCGCCCGCGCGATGCATATCTGCGGCCATCTGCCCGAGAAGGCCATCGAGCCCTTCGACGCGCTGTTCACCCAAGGTATGGTGACGCACGCAATCTATGTCACGCGGGACGAGAACGACCGGCCGGTCTATCATTTCCCCGAGGACGTGGAGGTGCATGAAAGCGGCGCGCGGCTGGGTGCGACCGGCGAGGAGGTCGAGATCGTCCCCTCCGCCAAGATGTCGAAATCGAAGAAGAACGTGGTCGACCCGGTCAACATCATCTCGGCCTATGGCGCCGACACCGCGCGCTGGTTCGTCCTGTCGGACAGTCCGCCGGAACGCGACGTGGAAT
Source organism: Alphaproteobacteria bacterium (assembly GCA_030428025.1). Classification (GTDB taxonomy): domain Bacteria; phylum Pseudomonadota; class Alphaproteobacteria; order Rhodobacterales; family Rhodobacteraceae; genus Roseovarius. Next base: position 1,942 of record JAUIBJ010000419.1, on the reverse strand, counting down.
GGACGGCCGCGGGCGCCGAGGCGGCCTTCAAGCATCTCAGCCGCGTGTGCCGCATCGTCACCGAGATCGCGGAAAGCGACTTGGCGGCCAACCCCGGGGCGGATACCGCCCTGCTGCGGGAGATGCACAAGACCATCCACGACGTGACCGGCGGGGTGGAAAGCTTCGGATTCAACGCCGCCATCGCCAAGCTCTACGCCTTCACCAACACGCTGTCGAAGTCGCAGGCCGGGGCCGAGGCCAGGCGCGAGGCCGCCACGGTGCTGGTGCAGCTGATGTCGCCGATGACGCCGCATCTGGCGGAGGAACTCTGGGCCAGGCTGGGCCACGAGGGGCTTGTCACCACCGCCCCCTGGCCGGTTGCCGACGCCGCAATGCTCGTCGATGACACGATCACTTTGCCCATCCAGATCAATGGCAAGCGCCGGGCCGAGATCGAGGTGCCCAAGGACATGGACAAGGCAGAGGTTGAAAAAGCCGCGCTGGCGAACGATGCTGTGATCAGGTCGCTGGATGGGGCCCAGCCCAAGAAGGTCATCGTCGTCCCCGGACGGATCGTGAATGTCGTCATTTGATCGCCGCCACTTCCTGCTGCTCCTGTCCGCCGGGGCGCTCGCTGGCTGCGGCTTCCGGCCCGCCTATGGGCCGGGCGGGCCCGCAGCCGGGCTGCAGAACGCCGTTGTCGTGGACGCGCCCGACGACCGGCCCGGCTATCTGCTGACCCGACGCTTCGAGGAACGGCTGGGGCGGGCCACCACGGCGCGCTATGGCCTCTCGCATTCCATCTCGCTGCGGGAAGAGGCGGTGGCGATCTCGGCCAACAACGTCATCACCCGCTACAACATCCTCGGCGCGGTCACCTATGCGCTGCGCGATCTGGGCACCGACAAGGTGCTGACCAGCGGCAAGGTCGACAGTTTCACCAGCTTTTCGGCCTCGGGCACCACCGTTGCCACCCAGGCCGCGCAGCGCGATGCCGAGGAACGGCTGATGGCGATCCTCACCGACAAGCTGATCACGCGGCTGGCCGCCGACATGGCCAGTCTGCCGTCGTGAAGCTTTCCCCGCGCGAGGCGCCCGGCTATTTCGCCCGGCCCGATCCGGGGCGCGCGGGGCTTCTGATTTACGGCGCCGACGCGATGCGCGTGGCGCTCAGGCGGCAGGAGGTGATCAAGGCGCTGATCGGCCCCGAGGGCGAGGCGGAAATGCGTCTGACCCGCATCAACGCCGCCGATCTGCGCAAGGATCCCGCCCGGCTGCTGGATGCGGTCAAGGCGCAGGGCTTCTTTCCGGGCCCGCGCGTGGCCTTCGTGGAGGAGGCGACGGATACGGTCGCGGGGGCGGTGACGGAGGCGCTTCAGGACTGGCGCGAGGGCGATGCGCAGGTGATCGTGACCGCCGGTCAGCTCAAGCCCGCCTCGAAGCTGCGCAAGCTCTTCGAGGGGCACAGGAACGCCTATGCCGCCGCGATCTACGACGACCCGCCCTCGCGCGCCGAGATCGAGGCCGCGCTGGCGCAGGCCGGGCTGCGCGAGGTGGGACCGGAGGCGATGCGCGACCTGACCGCTTTGGCGCAGGCGCTCGACCCGGGCGATTTCCGCCAGACGGTGGAGAAGCTGGCGCTTTACAAGCTCGAGGATGACACGGGCGTCACCCCCGAGGATATCGCCGTCTGCGCGCCCCTCTCGACCGAGGCGGAGCTTGACGATGTGCTCAACATCGTGGCCGAGGCGCGCTCGGGCGAGATCGGGCCGGTGATGAAACGGCTGCGGGCGCAGGGGGTGCAGCCGGTGGGGCTCTGCATGGCCGCCGCGCGCCATTTCCGCACGCTTTACGCCGCGGCCTCCGATCCGGGCGGGGCGGCGCAGGGGATCGCAAGGGTGCGCCCGCCGGTCTTCGGGCCAAGGCGCGAGCGGATGCAGCGGCAGGCGCAGGGCTGGGG
>JAUIBJ010000418.1 GCA_030428025.1 Alphaproteobacteria bacterium | reverse complement strand
GCGCACCTGTCGCAGAAGGACCTGAAACCGCAGCGCAAGAACATCCAGATCGTGTTCCAGGATCCGATGCGCTCGCTCAACCCGCGCATCGAGATCGGGCAGTCGATCATCGAGGGGCCGCTGAACTTCGGCACGCCGAAATCAGAGGCGATGGCGCGGGCGCGCGAGTTGCTGGAACTGGTGGGCTTGCCGGCCACCGCCGTCGATCGCTTTCCGCACCAGTTCTCGGGCGGTCAGCGTCAGCGCATCGCCATCGCCCGTGCATTGTCGATGGACCCGGATGTCTTGGTGGCCGACGAGGCGGTGTCGGCGCTGGATGTGAGCGTTCAGGCGCAGGTTCTGAAACTGCTGGACGAGCTGCAGGAGCGGTTGGGGCTGGGCATCCTGTTCATCACTCATGACCTGGGCGTGGCCGCGCAGATCTGCGACGACGTGCTGGTCATGCAGAACGGCCGGGTGGTCGAATACGGACCCGCGGGGCAGGTGCTGGGATCTCCTCAGGAGGACTATACCAAGGCCCTGATCAAGGCCGCCCCCGGCCGCCACTGGGATTTCGCAAATTTCCGCCCCTTCGCCGAAGCGGCCGAGTAACACCAAGGAGACACCATGAGCGTTTTGCCCATCATTGCCGAGAGCACGGATGAACTGACCGACATCTTCAAGGATCTGCACGCGCATCCCGAGATCGGCTTTACCGAGCATCGCACCGCCGGCGTGGTCGCCGAAAAGCTGAAGGAATATGGCGTCGACGAGATCCATACGGGCATTGCCGGCACGGGCGTCGTCGGCATCATCAGGGGCAACCGTGAAGGCGCGCGGCGTATCGGGCTGCGGGCCGACATGGACGCCTTGCCGATCGAAGAGGAAACCAACCTGCCCTACCGGTCGACCAACCCCGGCGTGATGCATGCCTGTGGTCATGACGCACATACCACCATGCTGTTGGGCGCGGCCAAGCATCTGGCCGGGACCCGCGATTTCGCGGGCACGGCGATCGTGATCTTTCAGCCTGCCGAGGAAGGTCTGGGCGGTGCGCGCGGGATGCTGGCAGACGGTTTGTTCGAGCGTTTCCCCTGTGACGAGGTCTACGGGATGCACAATTTCCCCAGTGGCGAGCCGAACAAGGTCGGCATCTGCAAGGGGGCGGCGATGGCGGGGGCCTCGTTCTTTGATATCAAGGTTCAGGGCAAGGGCAGCCATGCGGCCATGCCGCAGCAGTCGCGCGATCCGCTGGTCATCGCGTCGGCATTGGTGGGCAGCCTGCAGACCATCCTGTCGCGCAACGTGGCCCCGCTGGATGCCTGTGTGCTGTCAGTGACGCAGCTGCATGCCGGATCGGCCTATAACGTGGTGCCGGACATGGCGACGCTGGCGGGCACGATCCGTTATTTCAAGGACGAGGTTTGCGAACTGGCCGAAACCCGGATGCGCGAGCTTTGCGCAGGATTTGCCACCGCATATGGCGTCGAGATTACCATCGACCTGCGCAACATCTTCGACGTGCTGATGAACGATGCCGACCTGTCGGATGCCTATCTCGAAGCGGCGGCCGATATCGTCGGCAAGGAGAATGTCAGCAGCGCGGATGAACCTGCGACCGGGTCCGAGGACTTTGCCGACATGCTCAAGGTCGTTCCCGGCGCTTATTGCCGGATCGGCCATTCCGGCACCACCGGCCTGCACAATCCGAGCTTTTTCCTCGATCCCGATCTGTTGCCGGTGGGAGCGTCCGTGATGGCACGGATCGTCGAACGCCGCCTGGCCAGTTGAAAGGTTACCAGATGAATCCGCTCGAACTGCCGTTTGACGCCGAAGAGATGCTGGTGGGTCTGCGCCCCTGGATCGAATGCGAGAGCCCCACGTTCGATGCCGCTGCCGTCGACCGCATGATGGATCTCGCCGCCTATGACATGGCCATGATGGGGGCCACGATCGAACGCATCCCCGGCCGCATGGGATACGGCGGCTCTGTGCGTGCGCGATTCCCGCATCCGGATCGGGGACGAAAGCCCGGCATCCTGATCCTGGGGCACATGGACACGGTGCATCCCGTTGGCACGCTCGACGTGCTGCCGTTCCGGCGCGACGGTGAGATCTGCTATGGCCCTGGCATCATGGATATGAAGGGCGGCAATTTTGTCAGCCTCGAGGCGATCCGCAAACTGGCGCAGGCGGGGCTGGAGACGCCGCTGCCGGTCACCGTGATGTTCACCCCCGACGAAGAGGTCGGTACCCCGAGCACGCGCGACCTGATCGAGGCCGAGGCAGCGCGGCACGCCTATGTGCTGGTGCCCGAGCCGGGGCATGACGACGGCGGCGTGACCATCGGCCGCTATGCCATCGCGCGTTTCAACCTGCGCACAGCCGGCCAGCCGAGCCATGCCGGTGCACGGCTGAAGGACGGCAAATCCGCCATCGCCGCCATGGCGCGCAAGATCGGAGAGATCGAGGATATGACCGGGCCCGACTGCACATTCAGCGTCGGCGTGATCCATGCGGGCCAATGGGTGAACTGTGTGTCGTCCTTCTGCGATGCCGAAGCGCTGAGCATGGCGAAGAAACAGGAAGATCTCGACGAGGGTGTTGCGCGCATGCTGGCGTTGCAGGGCGATGTGAACGGCGTCGAATTCCGGGTCACCCGAGGCGTCACCCGGCCGGTCTGGCGGCCGGACACGCCCGGAACGGCCAAGATCTTCGAGGTCGCCAAGGGCATCGCCAGGGAGTTGGGCTTCGAGATGGAAGGCCGCAGTCAGGGTGGTGGCTCCGATGGGAACTTTACCGGGGCCATGGGTATCCCGACATTGGATTCGCTGGGCGTGCGGGGCGCTGGGCTCCATACGCTGCAGGAGCATATTCACATCGACAGCCTGACGGAGCGTGGGCGGCTTATGGCGGGCCTGCTGATGCGGCTAGGCTAAGGCTGAGGCAAAGGAAGGCGAAGGTGTCCGTTGTCAGAGTGATTGGGGCGGTCCCCGCTCACCGACGAAACGCATGTCTTTTCTAATATGGCGATGGTTAGCTAGATACGGAGATGAACCCGAAGCCGTCTGGGACCACCCCGCGCCGTCATTCCGCGGGATCGGATGGCCTGGGTTCAGGCGCCCCATGGCTCCAGGCGGCCAGTCCCAGACAGATCAGAGCCAGGCTCGCAGCGGCGGAGAAGGTCATCGAAAAGGCATGCGCAATGTTCGCGCCCGGCGCTTCTGCCACGTCGCCCGTCCCGAGAGTGGCGACGAACACGGCGGGCATTGCGGACGCGCCGGTCATCAGACCGAGGTTGCGTGAGAGGCCGAGCAAACCGGAGAGGCGCCCGCGCTGCGCCATCGGGGCGCCGGACATGACCGCTGTGTTGTTGGCGGCAAGGAACATCTGAAAGGCCGGGGTCAGCACTATCAGCGCGCCAACATAACCGCCGACGCCGAAGTATCGCGGCAGGTAGGCCAGACAGAGCAGGCCGATCACGGTTTGCACGAGGCCGATGATCACCACACGGTTCGCGCCGAGCCGGTCCGTCAGCCAGCCGGCCGGAATGCCGGATAACGCAGCGACTGCGGGCCCAACCGCCAAAACCAGACCGACAAGCGCTTCATTCAGCCCCAGGGGAAAGGTCAGAAAGAACGGGCCGACAACCAGCGTGGACATCATGATGGTGCCGACCAGCATATTCATCGCAAACCCGATGCCTGTCGTCCGGTCGCAAAGCATGGAGATCGGCACCAGCGGCGCTGCCGCGCGGGTTTCGACGATCGCGAAGAGGGCGACTGCGGCCAGGGTGCCTGATATCAGTAGCGCCGGGGGGACCTGAATGCCGGCGGTGCCACCGCTCGTGGCGAGGGCATAGGCTGCAAGCGCAATCACCAGTACAGAGGTTCCAGGCAAATCCAGTTCCTTGAAAGACGCATTCGCCTGGGTGGAATCGCGTTTGATGCAACCGATAGTCAAAACAAGCGTCACGCCGGCAAAACCGGCGAGGAGCCAAAAGGCCATCCGCCAATCGCTCCAGGCCAGAAGCACACCGCCCAGCGAGGGTCCGAGCGCGGTGCCGGCGGCAGAGGTTGTCCCGAGCAGGCCCATCGCCGTGCCAAGCCGTGTGGTTGGAACAAGGTCGCGCG
>JAUIBJ010000417.1 GCA_030428025.1 Alphaproteobacteria bacterium | reverse complement strand
CCCCGCCCTTGCCCGGGCCAAGCGTGGTGTCGTACTGGACCCGCCACGCCGGATAGGTCTCGAAGGTGCCGTCGTCGCGCCGGAGCGGCACCGCCGCCTCCAGCGCCAGATCCGGCCGGGACAGCCGGGTTCTTGCATCTTGCGAAACGTTTTCCCGCTCGAAGACGCGGGTCAGCATGTCTGGAATATCGAAATCGCTCATGGGGGACCGCTGCGGTTGATGGGATCGTTTCCTGCCAACGTACCGGGCCCGGCCGGGTTCCGGCGCGGCATCGGCCGCGGCTCCGGATTTCCGCCGCTCCGCCGGGCGGGGGCCGTTGACTCTGCCGCGCCGGGCACCGCATATCGGGGGCGACGATCTGAGGAGGTAATTCGATGAGCAAGATCTACGGCTCGGCGGCCGAGGCGCTGGACGGGCTTCTGCATGACGGCATGCTGATCGCCGCCGGGGGCTTCGGCCTCTGCGGCATTCCCGAACTTCTGCTGAAGGCCATTCAGGACGCCGGCGTCAAGGACCTGACATTCGCCAGCAACAATGCCGGTGTCGACGATTTCGGCATCGGCATCCTGCTGCAGACGCGGCAGGTGAAGAAGATGATGAGCTCCTATGTCGGCGAGAACGCCGAATTCATGCGGCAGTACCTGTCGGGCGAGCTGGAGATCGAGTTCAACCCGCAGGGTACGCTGGCCGAACGCATGCGCGCCGGCGGCGCGGGCATTCCCGGCTTCTACACCAAGACCGGCGTCGGCACGCAAGTGGCCGAGGGCAAGGAGCACAAGGAGTTCGACGGTCACACCTATGTCCTCGAACGCGGCATCTTCGCCGATCTGTCCATCGTCAAGGCCTGGAAGGCCGACGAGACCGGCAACGCGATCTTCCGAAAGACCGCGCGCAACTTCAACCCGCCGGCGGCGATGTGCGGGCGCACCTGCGTGATGGAGGTGGAGGAGATCGTCAAGCCGGGCGAGCTCGACCCCGATCACGTCCACCTGCCCGGCATCTACGTGCACCGCCTCATTCAGGGCGAGCACGAGAAGCGCATCGAACAGCGCACTGTGCGCCAACCGGCAGACGCCTGAGCCCGCGTGCCCACCGACCCGCATATCCTTGGCCTGTCGCCCATTGTGATGGTCCGCGATATCGCGCGGACCAAGGCGTTCTACCGCGACGTGCTGGATTTCGAACTGGTCATCGAAAATGCCGAGGCAAGCTATGCGATGATGCGGCGGGGGGCGGCCTGGCTCGCCTTTATCGAGAACGGGTCGGACGAGGCCCGCGTCGCCACCTCGCAGCACACGGCGGCGCAATTGTGGGTCAACGAGATCGACACGCTTTGGTCCGATCTGAAGCCACGACTGGACGGGCGGACCGACTGCGAGGTCAAGCCACCGCACGACCGCCATTACGGCGTTCGCGAAATTCACCTGAAGGACCCTGACGGGTTCCTGATTTTCATAACCCAGGATCAGGTCTGATCCGAAAGACTGGAGGCAACTATGCCCTGGGACCGCAATCAGATGGCCGCCCGCGCCGCGCAGGAACTGGAAGACGGGATGTATGTGAACCTTGGCATCGGCATTCCCACGCTGGTGGCCAACTACATCCCCGAGGGCGTGCATGTGACGCTGCAATCGGAAAACGGGATGCTGGGCATCGGCCCCTTCCCCACAGAGGACGAGGTCGACCCCGACCTGATCAACGCCGGCAAGCAGACGGTGACCGCCCTGCCCCACACCGCCTATTTCGACAGTGCCACCAGTTTCGGCATGATCCGGGGCGGCAAGATCGCCATGGCGATCCTCGGCGCGATGGAAGTGGCCGAGAACGGCGATCTGGCGAACTGGATGATCCCCGGCAAGCTGGTCAAGGGCATGGGCGGCGCGATGGACCTTGTGGCCGGCGTCGGCCGGGTGGTGGTGGTGATGGACCACACCAACAAGCACGGCGAGTCGAAGCTTCTGAAGGAATGCACCCTGCCGCTGACCGGCGCGGGTGTGGTCGATCGGATCATCACCAATCTCGGCGTGCTCGACGTCACCCACAAGGGGCTGCACATCCAGGAATGCGCGCCGGGCGTGACCCGGGACGAGATCGTCGCCAAGACCGAGGCAACGGTCGTCTGAGGCCTATCGGCCAGCCGGCCCCGGACCGCGTCCGGGGCTGGCACGCTTAGTTGGCCGCGAGGTTGAGCGCACAGGCGTCGGTGATCAGTTCCGGTCGCGTCTTGCACAGATTGCGCGCCACCTCGAAGGCGGCCAAAACCTTGGGAACATAATCCCGCGTCTCGGCATAGGGCGGCACGCCGCCATGCTTGCGCACCGCGCCCTCGCCCGCATTGTACCCTGCAAGCGCCAGCACGGCATCGCCGCCGAATTCCCCCAGCAGCCAGTTGAGATAGGCCACGCCGCCCTTGATGTTCTGAAGGCTCGACAGGCTGTCGGTGACGCCGAAGCGGCTGGCAGTGTCGGGCATCAGCTGCATCAGCCCTTGCGCACCCTTGTCGCTCTCCGCCGTGGTCCTGCCGCCGGATTCCACCGCGATCACCGCCAGAACCAGCGCCGGCGAGACATCCGTTCCAAGGGTCGCACGCAGGATATTGGCGCCCTCGCGCGCGGCGATACCCTGCAGAAGCTGAAGCCGCGGCCCGGCCACACGGGCTCCGTTCGGCCCCTTGCCCAGAGCATCGAAGGCCGAGATCAGGCGCTGACCGGGATCGGCGGCCAGTTCCGTGGCCACGGTCGACCAGAACCAGTCGTAATGCGAGGGACTGGGGCTTGCGGGCATGTCCGGCTTGGCCTGCGTCACGGGTTTGGGGCGCCGCGCCAGAGCCTCGGCCTGCTCGGCGGGGTCGATCTGGACCGTGATCCGCTTCTTCGTTCCAGGCTTCGGCGGCTTGCTCATCTTGAAGGTGAAGTCGGGATAGGGCGGTGGGCTGTCGGCCGCGCCGGAAACGGGAGCCGAAACGCCCGCGATCAGCGCAAGCGCCGCGCAAAAATGGGTTAGGGTCACTGCTCTGCCTCGTGTTTTTGGTGAACAGTAGCCGAAAAGACCGGTCGATTCACGGGTTTTGTACGCGAACAAGAAACGAAAATTACCCGAAAAAGCACGCCAAAAGCACGCCAAAAACGATTTCAAGAAAAAAATTTGATTTTTTAATTGTTCAATTTCAATAGCTTGACCTAGGGCGTTCCGAAAAAATTAAGATTCACAAAATGCCTTCAAAGCTGCCCAATTCCTGCCCGATTCCACTGGCTATATCTGCTCATACCGCAACGGCAGAGGGCCAAAGAGAGAGGCGGCCCGGTGAAGCTGAAGCGGTTGGCAACAGAAGCTTATGATCCTTTGGAGGGACCTACCATGATCAAGTTCATCAAAAAATTCCGCAAAGACGAAGAAGGTGCTGTGACCGTTGACTGGGTCGTGCTGACCGCAGCAGTCGTGGGCCTGGGCGTCGCCGGCGTGTCGACGGTTCAGGGCGGTGTCAACACCCTGGCCACCTCGATCAAGACCGGTGTTTCGGGCAAGACGGTTTCGAACGGCGACTAAGCCCGAACCGCTTCGGAACAATTCAAGTGGCCGCGAAATTCCGATTTCGCGGCCATTTTCTTCAGATTGCCGCCGCATGGCACAGCCCGGTCGAAGGGCGACCAGCCCCCGAAAGGGGGTTTCGGACCCGCCCCGGACAGCGTGACATCCACAGCCGGCAGGACTTCAGGATCGCGAGGACCGGATGAAAACCAGATTGCTCAATTTCGCCCGCAGATTGCGGGCCCGGCTCTCGGACGAGGAAGGCGCGGTCAGTGCTGACTGGGTCGTGCTGACGGCCGGCATCGTCGGTGTCGCCGCGCTGGCCGCCTCGACGATCACCGATGCGACCTCGGCGTTGTCCTCCAGCGTCAAGACCGGGATGTCGTCGAAGACGGTGTCGAACGGCGACTGAGCCGCGACCCGCACGGCGTGGGACGTCAAACCGCCCCCCGTCTTCCCATTTTTTGCCACATTCCCGTGCCATACGATCCAGTTGAAGACCGGCCGAAACGTGCCGGCATACGAGCAGTTTATCGGAAAGGATAGGCCATGCGTTTGGTATTCGGACTTGTACTCGTGGTCGGTTTGGG
>JAUIBJ010000005.1 GCA_030428025.1 Alphaproteobacteria bacterium | reverse complement strand
GGCAACCCGGGCTGGGTCCGGTCGAGCGCCTGGATCCGCGACTTCTCGTCGACACAGAGCACCACAGCCCGATCCGGCGGATCGAGATAGAGGCCGACGATCTCAGTGACCTTCTCCTCGAACATCGGGTCGTTCGAGACCTTGAACCCCTTCACGATGTGCGGCTTGAGACCCGCATCGGCCCAGATGCGCCCAACGCTCGAGGGCGATATGCCCACCGCCTCCGCCATCATCGTGCGGCTCCAGTGCGTGGCATTGGGCGGCGTCTCCTGCACGGTCTTCGCGATCACCTTCAACCGAACGTCCCTGGGAAGCGGCGGCACCCGAGACGGCCGCGTCTTGTCGCGCTTGAGCCCCGGCACGCCTTCATCGAGATACCGCTCTTGCCACCGCCAGACCGTCGGCTTCGACATGCCCGTCCGCCGCATGATCTCGACCGTCCCCGCGCCGTCGGCCGTCGCAAGGACGATGCCTGCGCGCCATGCGAGTTTGCGCGGCGTGTTGCGGTCGGTGCGCAGCGCTTCAAGCTCAGCGCGGTCGGCGGGGCCAAGGTAAAGGCAGATGTCGGAGCGTCTCATCCGCCCACCCTGTCACGGCGGAGCAGGATTGGGAATCCTATGTCAGGCGTGGAACACTAGAGGCGGCGCGTATCCCCCATGTCGCGGGCGATTTCGAGGCGTCCTTCGCCTACCTGCAGTCGATCCTGTAAGACGACCGCCCCACAGGTCCCGGGGTCGCCGTGGCGACCCCGGAAAGCTGCCGGTGCAGTCACCTACTCCCGGCGCACCCGGTCATTGGCGATGTCCTGCGCCAGTTCCGCCAGCCGATCCCTCACTGCCGCCGCGGGCTCGGACAGCGGCAGCTGGCCGGAGACGCAGATCGCCATGTTGACCTTAATGTTTGGCTTGTGAATGCGGTAGGCGCGCGCCTCCGGCACCCGCCGCCGGAGCGCCTGCGCCGCGGAAATCGGCAGGATGGTGGCGCCGAGCCCTTCGCCCACAAGCCCGGCGAGGATGGAGATCGACTCCGTTTGCGCCACGACATTGGTCTTGAGGCGGGCCCGTGTGACCGCCGTGTCGATCACCTGCCGGATGGTGTGGATCTCGCTCGGCAGGACCAGCGGGCTTTCGACCGCCTCGGCCAGCGTGGCGTCGCCTTCTTCGCCCCGCGGCGGCCCGGCGGTGACGAAATGCAGCTCTTCGGTCTGGACCGGGTCGAAGGAGACGCCCGGGATGCCGCCGGGGTTGTAGATCAGGGCGAGGTCCATCTTTCCGGCCATGATCATCTCGCTGATGACGCCGCCGACATTCTCGTTGATATGCAGCACAATGCCGGGATGTTCCTCGCGGATCGCTTTGACTAGCTGCGTCGCCACGAGAGAGCCAAGGCTGAGCGGGGCCAGCCCGACCGTGACGAACCCCGAGATGCTTTCATCCGAGGTGCTGAGCTCCAGCTCTGCCTGGTCCATCTGTTTCAGGATGATCTGGCAGTGGCGATAGAGCAGCTTGCCCGCCTCGGTCGGCACGACGCCGCGCTTGGACCGAACCAGCAGCGGTCGGCCGAAATGGGTTTCAAGATAGGCGATCTGCTGGCTCAGCGCAGGCTGCGCGATATGCAGGATCGAGGACGCTCTGGTGATGCTGCCGATGTCGACGATCTTGGCAAATGCGTGCAGTTTCTTGATATCCATGGTTCCCCTGCCTCTGCGACGTCGCCTTGATAATGCCTCATGGCCCGCAAGGATCATATCCGTTTGCGATCATGTCAGATCGAAGTCGTCTTTTGAGCCGGTGACACGACCGCGTAATCTGGGACTCGAGCCGGACGGAGGCCGGCAACGCATCTCAAACCAAGGCGCCGCTCCAGACCTCCGGCCGGAGATGCGCAGCACCAACCACGGGAGTACAACCATGCAATATTTCAAGGCGCTTGCCTATGGCGCGGTCGCGGCCTTCACCCTGGGCCAGTCCGTCTCGGCCGAAACCCGGCTGAGCCTGTCCGACGTCCTGCCCGAAGGTAACTTCATGGTCGAGAACGCCAAGGTCTTTGCCGAGGCGGTCGAAAAGGCCACCGACGGCGAGGTGGTGATCACGGTGAATGCTGCCGGGTCGCTGGGCTTCAAGGGGCCCGACCAGCTGGCGGCGGTTCGTGACGGGCTTGTCGCGATGGCCGACATCAACATCAGCCAGCAGGTCGGTCTGAACCCGATGTTCGGCGCCGAGGGTGTGCCGTTCCTCGTATCCTCGATGGAGGAGCTGAAGGACTATCACGCCTTCCTGCGTCCCGAGTTCGAGAAACTGGCAGAACGCTACAACCAGAAGATCCTCTACATGGTGCCGTCCCCGGCCCAGTACGTCTATCTCAAGGTTCTGGTGGACGACATCGAGGGTTTCCGCGGCATCCCGGTGCGCGGCGCCGACAAGAATACCGTCGACATCATCACCGCCATCGGCATGGACGGCGTGGTCATGCCCTGGGGTGAGCTGCTGCCGGCTCTGGCCTCCGGCCGCGTCGACGGTGTCGCGACCTCGGCGACCTCTGGCGTCGACGGCAAGTTTTGGGAATTCCTCGAGTACATCTATCCGACCAATCACACTTGGGGTTCGAACGCCGTCACCATCAACCTCGATGTCTGGAACGACCTGTCGGAAGAAGACCAGGCCGCGATCGAAGCCGTCGCTGCGGAACTCGAGCCGGAATTCTGGGAGGTGTCGCGTCAGGGTGACCTGAACAGTATCGCCACCATGACTGAGAACGGCATGGAGCTTGTGCCGCTGTCCGACGAACTCAAGGCGCAGATCGCCGAGCGGGCGCAATCGGTGCAGGCCGAGTTCTTCGATCGCGTGCCGGAGGCGCTTCCGATCGTCGAGGCCTACCGCGCGTCGAAGGCGTCTAACTGAGATGACGTCCCCGAATGATCCGGCCACATGGTCCGGAGCAAGGGGATACGCTGCGGCCCTTCAGAGGGTCGCAGACACCGTTTCCCTGGCCGGAGCATGGCTTGCAGGGGCGTGCATCGCCGGGCTGACGCTTCTGGTTCTGCTGGATACGCTTCTTGCCTCCGCCAGCCGATATTTGCCCGCGATCCCCTCGGGCACCGGAGTCGGCTGGGAATACGGCGCCTACCTGATGGGCGCGGCCTTTCTTCTAGGGGCGGGCTTGACGCTACGGTCGGGGCTTCAGCTGCGGGTCGAGCTGTTGATGAACGCCGGCCAAGGCAGGCTGGCATACACCCTCGAGCTGGCGTCCAGCGTGCTGGGAACGGCGGTGACGGTCAGCCTGACGATCTGGCTGACAAAGTTCACCCTGCGCACCTACGGCTATGGCGAGGTGTCGCAAGATAGTTTCACCCCGCTGTGGATACCGCAGATGGTTCTGAGCATCGGAATGGGCATTCTCGCCTTTCAGATGATCGCGCGGCTGGTGAGCTGTCTTGCCGGAATTCCGGTTAACAAACCCGAACTCGGCGTCGCAACCGCCATCGAATGATCGTCGGTGCCGAGCGGCTCGGACCGATAAGGGAAGGAATGCCATGGGCGCGATTGTCTCCAGCCTGTTCGGTCTGCTCTTCGGCACGCTTGCCGCCGGGGCGTGGATCGGCATAGCACTGCTGTCCACCGCGATCGGACTGGCGCTGCTGTTCACCGGCCTGCCGGTGGACCGCCTGTTTCCGCAATATGTCTACAACATCCTCACCACCCCGGACCTCGTGGCGCTGCCGCTGTTCATCCTGATGGGCGAGTTCCTGTTCCGCACGCGGATATCCGAGGCCCTGTTCACCGGCCTGGCGCCCTGGGCGGGGTTGCTGCCGGGCCGTCTGCTGCACGTCAACATCGTGGGCTGTTCGATCTTCGCCGCGATCTCGGGGTCTTCGGCGGCGACCACGCAGGTGGTCGGGCGCATGACGCTGAAGGAATTGCTGGGCCGGGGCTACTCGCCCGAGGTAGCCATCGGCAGCCTGGCCGGGGCGGGCACGCTGGGATTCCTGATCCCACCCTCGACCGTGATGATCATGTACGGCGTTCTGGCCAACGAATCCGTCCTGCGTCTGTTCACCGCCGGTTTCCTGCCGGGTCTGCTGCTAGCGGCGACCTTCGGCATCTACATCATGATCCGGACCACGCTGAAGGCCGACTTGGTGCCCGAAGCCGAGCGCGCGATGCGCCACATGTCCTTGCGCGACCGGTTCGCCGCGCTGAAGGATCTGGCCCCGGCGCTGTTCCTGATCCTCTGCGTGCTGGGCTCGATGTATGGCGGGCTGGCCACGCCCTCCGAGGCGGCTGCGCTCGGCGTGCTGGGTGCGTTCATCGTGTCCCTGTCGCAGGGCGCGCTGGGGCTAAAAGAGCTGCGCGACGTGATCCTTGGGGCGGTGCAGACCTGTTCGGTGATGGGGATCATCATCCTTGGCGCCTCAGTGCTGGGCAACATCACCTCGACCCTTGGCATTCCCGCGGCAGTGGCGGGCGCGGTCACAAGCTGGGACCTGTCGCCGATCGTGCTGATCCTTGCGCTGGTCGCGCTCTACCTGGTGCTGGGCACGGCGCTCGAAGGGTTTTCGATGATCGCGACGACACTGCCGGTGGTGCTGCCGCTGGTCGAGGCGGCGGGCTTCGACAAGGTCTGGTTCGGGATCTTCATGGTGCTGGTGGTCGAGATGGCCCAGATCACGCCACCCGTGGCCTTCAACTTCGCGGTGATCCAGAACATCACCGGCCGAAGCACCGGCTACATCGCGCGGGTGACCTTTCCCTTCCTCGCGATCATGATCGGCTTCGTGATCATGTTGGCAGTCTTCCCCGGTATCGTCACCTTCCTCCCCGACCTGATACTGGGATAAGCGCGGCACGGGGCCGGCGGGGTCCTCGCCCGGCGGCCCCGTGCCCCTTGCCGGGGGCGCTTACGGCCCCTGCAAGGGGATTGCCAACTTGTTTGCGGTGCGGCGCTTGGTTAGGCGTTGGGTATGAATATGCCATCCTTTATGCCGCGCCTGAAAGGCTACCGCTTCCCTCGAGAAATCGTCGCATATGCCGTCTGGGTCTACCATCGCTTCGCGCTCAGTACGGCGGACGTCGATCCGGAAATGGGTGAACCGCTTTGGCCGCCACTTCGCCGATTGTATCAAACGGGACAGACCTGTTGCGATTGACAAATGGCATCTGGATGAGGTCGTTATCCCGATCAACGGCAGAGAATACTGGCTCTGGAGGGCGGTCGACGCGAACGGCGACGTGCTTGATATTCTCGTTCAGCCACGACGCAACGCCAAAGATGATGCTGTCCCATGAAGAGCGTGTAACGGCTCGCTCCTCTCAAATAGGCGAAAACAAGTTGGTAATCCCGGCTGAGCTACTACGCTGCCCTGCCGTCCATGTCCCTCACGCTGGCGGCGGCGTACTATTACGTGGCGCCGGTCTGGATGGCGCTGATGGCGCGCTTCGTACTTGGCACAGTGATCGACGGGCAAGGCTGGGTGGCCATTGCGCTGTCGGTCGCGGGGGGTATTGCTTGCGGTCGACCCGGGGCGCGCGGCGCTGTCTCCCTTCCTGCTGTGGCCCCTCGCCGCGGGCGGATTCTATGCGCTGGCCGGCATCATCACCTGGAGCCGCTGCCTGCAGGAGAGCGCCGGCGCGCTGGCGCTGAACCTCAACCTCTGCCTGAGCGCCGTGGCGGCGTGCGGGCTGGTCGTCCTGACGGTTGCAGGCCCGCCGGAGGGCGGGGGCTTCGTGCTGGCCATCTGGCCCGAGTTGCGCACGTCCGGCGCGGGCCTCGTGCTGCTGCTCGGGGGGGCTGCAGGCGGTGATCGCCCTGACCGTGGCGCTGGCCTACCAGTTGGCGCCGCCGCCGGTGGTCGGCGTGTTCGACACGGCGTATCTGGGCTTCGCGGCCTTGTGGGGGAGCGTGATCTTCGCAGACGCACCTACACCGCAGGAGAGCCTGGACCTTGCCTTGATCGCGCTCGGCACGGTGATGACCTGCGTCAAGGGCCGCGACGCCGCCGAAGCCCGGACGTCGCGCCGGGGAGGACCAGCCGCGATGCAGGGCCTTCAGGCACCCTGACCGCCGAATGCAGGACGGCCGGACCTCGAAGGAGCCCGGCCGTCATCCGCTTCCTCGAGGGGATTACTTGTTCCCGGTCAGGATGACCTCGTCGCCTACGCGCTTGGCTGTGCGCAGTCCGCCCGGCACCTGCAGCGTCGGAAGCAATTCGATGAGGCCGATATTGACGTATTGCGGCGCGCCGACAGCGTATTCGACGGCGTCGGCGATGTCCGAGACCTGCGGCATCTCGAACCCCTCGAAATACTTCTTCTTCGCCTCCTCCGGGCTGATCTTCTCGACATGGGCGAAGATGTCGGTTTCGACCCGGCCGGGGCTGATCTCGGTCACGCGGACGCGGCGCCCGAAGGCATCGACGCGGAGCTGGCGCGAGACGACATGCATCGCGGCCTTGGTGGCGTGATAGGCGATGTGGCCGCCGAACTCGTAATGACCGGCCATGGAGGTGATGTTGACGATGTGGCCGCGGTCGCGCTCCATCATCCCGGGCAGCAGCAGGCGGGCAAGGTGCAGACCGGCGCGCAGGTTCACGTCGATCTGTTCGTCGATGTCGAAGGCGTCGGACTGCAATAGGCTGCCGGGACGCGAGACACCCGCGCAGTTCACCAGAACGTCGATTTCCAGCCCCTCGACCGCGCCGGCCAGGGCGTCGGTGTCGGCCACGTCGCAGACCATCGGCTTGATGTTGGGGACCTCGTCGGACAGGGTCTCCAGCTTGTCCGCGGATCGGGCGAGCGCATGAACCGTGACCCCGTTTCTTGCAAGCCGCTCGGCAATGGCGCGGCCCATACCGCCGGAGGCGCCGGTGACGAGTGCGGTTTTGTAATCGGAGATGGCCATGTCGATTTCCGTTCCTTTCTGAATTTCCGTGATGCGCTCTACGCTTGGCACGAGAGAGGCGTGATGGTTCCGCCCCGGGCGGTGATGCTCTGTTTCAGGCGGGTGGCAAGGTCGACCGCGCCTTGGGTGTCCGAATGCACGAGGATCGACTGCACTGGCATCGGGATGACCTTGCCGTCCAGCGTGTCGATCTGCTGATCCTCGATGACGCGCAGCACCCGCTCCACCACCTGCGACACGTCTTCGATCACCGCGCCCTGCCGTCCGCGCGGCGCCAGCTGGCCGTTCGCGAGATAGGCACGGTCGGCCAAGAAGAGCCTCACGCAGCGCCCGCCCGCGGTCGTCGCCGCCTTTTCCAGCGCGCTGCCGGGCAGCACGCAGAAGGCAATCTTGGGATCGAAGGCCAGGGTGGCGCGGGTCAGGGCGGCGGCGGTCTCGGGATCGGCGCTGGCCAGGTTGCCGAGCGCGCCGTGCGGGTTCATATGGGTGATCCGGTGCCCGGCGCGCCGCGCCAGCCCGTCCAGCGCGCCCAGCTGATAGAGTACATGCGCCTCCAGCTCGGGCAGGGCCATGTCGATCCTGCGGCGGCCAAAGCCCATCCGGTCGGGAAAGCTGACATGCGCGCCCAGATCGACGCCATGCTCCTTCGCGAGGCGGATGGTCCGGTCCATGATCACGGGATCGCCCGCATGGTAGCCGCAGGCGACATTGGCCGAGCTGACATGGGCCATCAGGGCGGCGTCGTCGGCGATGGTGTAGGGGCCGAAGCCTTCGCCCATGTCGGAATTTATGTCGATCTTCATGAGCTGGGCTCCATCGTGAAAACTGTGTCGCCATGACCAAGGACGGTTCCCGGCGCGGGCGCAACGCCCCGGAGCCGGCCGCCGGCCGGTGCCGCCAAGATGGCGCGGGCCTCGCCGTCGCCGACATAGCCCAGCACCTCGTCCGCGGTGACCTCCGCGTCAGGTTCCAGAAGCGGCAGGCCATCGTCGCCGCCGCGCGGAAGGAAGCGGCCGATGCAGGGGCTGTGCACCGCCAAGGTCCGTGGCGCGTTGTCTATTGCGGCGGTCGGTGGGGCTGCGGGGGCGGCGCCCGGCGGCAGGTCCAGCCGCAGATGCTTGTCCCGGTCGCGCACATCGAGGCGCGTGATGCCATTGGCGCGCATCGCCGAGAGCAGTTGGTCGAGGTCCGATTGCGAAAACATCTATGTCCAGCTCCCCAGTTGGCGGACGAGGGCCGCAATATCTCTCTTCCAGTACGCGAACAGGCGGTCCGACTCGCGGTCGGCCTTCTCCGCTTCCGCAAGGTCGACGCGTTCGAAACGGAGCTGATCGCCGGGACGTGCCTGCCCGATGCGCCAGAGGTCCGGCGCGATGACGGCGGCGATCTTGGGATAGCCGCCCATAGTCGCGGAATCCGCCAGCTGGACGATGGGCTGACCGCCGCCGGGCACCTGAACGATGCCGGGCACGATCCCGTGCGAGCGCAGCTCTCCGATCTCGGCGCGGGTCAGCTCTACCCCGTCCAGACGGTATCCCTGGCGATTGCTTTGCGGGGTCACCGTGTAGGGCGTGGACCAGAAGGCCTGCTGCGCCGCCGGGCTGAAATCGTCATGTTCGGTCGAGGGCAGGGCGCGCAGGGTGATGGCACCGTCCCCCTCCCGCCGCAGGGGCGGCAGGCCGAGGCTCAGACCGTGTCCGGGAAGTAAGGGTGTCTCATTGCCGAGCGGCACGAGTCGGTCGCCCGGAGCCAAGACCCGCCCCTCCAGCCCGCCGAAAGCCTCGCGCAGCTGCGTGCTGCGCGATCCGAGGATTTCGGGCACGTCGATGCCGCCGCGCAACGCAAGGTAGACTCGCGCCCCGTCGGACATCCCGCCGAGGTCCAGCACCTGACCGTCCTCGGCCATCCCGGCCCAGACGCGGGGCAGTGCGCGGCCATCGAGCCTGGCGCCGCAGGGCGCGCCCGCCAGCGCAAAGGCCTGTCGTCCGTGGAACCGGAACTTGGCCGGGGTCAGCGGGATTTCCAGCGTCGCGGCATCCTCGTCGTTGCCGAGCAGGAGGTTGGCCGCGCGATGCGCGAGGCTGTCCATCGCCCCGGCACGCCCGAGCCCCTGGAACCAGTGGCCGTCCCGGCCGAGATCCTGGACGGTGGCCAGCGGCGGGATTGCGAGAATCTCGATCATGCCACCACCTCCACGGGTTTGAACCGGATGCGGTCTCCCGGGCCGAGCAGCGCCGCGGGCCTGCGGGCCGGATCGAAGAACGCCACATCGGCGCTGCCGATGGTGTTCCAGCCGCTGGGGCCGGTCGAGGCGGAGACTCCGGTCTGAAGCCCCGCCACCGACAGCGAGCCGCCGGGCAGGCGGGTCAGCGGCACCTTTCGCCGGGGGGTTTCCAACCGGGGGTCGAGCCCGCCCAGATAGCAGTAGCCTGCATGGCTGCCGACCGCGTACACGGTATACTCCGGGGCCGTGTGCAGGCGCACGACCTCGTCGATGCTCTGCCCGGTCAGTTCGGCCACATCGGCCAGGTGCGGGCCGCCCGTGCCGCCATAGGCGATCTCGATCTCCAGCAGGCGGCCGTCCACCTCCTTTCGGACGCCGCTTTCCCAGAGCTTTGCCAAATCGGCCGAGAGACGGTCGATATTGGTCGGAACGCGGTCCAGCAGCAGGGTCAGGTTTGTCATGCCAGGCACGGCTTCTCGTACGCCGGGCCAGCCGGCGGCTTCTTCGGCCAGCGCCCAGAAGCGTTGCTGGTGGACGAGGTCGAAGGGGCAATCGGCTTGGAAGAGCAGGGCGCGGCTGCCGATCAGCGATGTTCTGGTCTCAGGCATCGGCACCCTCCCGCCTGGCGAGCCATTGTTCGAGATGGTGGATACTGACGCCGCCCCGGCGGAAGTCCGGGTCGCCCAGAAGGGCACCGTGCAGGGCCGCGTTGCAGGCGACACCGTCGACGCGCAGTTCGGCAAGCGCGGTCGCGGCGCGGGCCAACGCCTCGTTGCGGTCGGCACCGTGAGCGATCACCTTGCCGATCATGGAATCGTAGCTGGCCGGAATCTCCGCGCCGGTGGCAACATGGGTATCGACCCGGATGCCCGGCCCGCCCGGCACATGCATCCGCGAGATATGGCCCGGGCTGGGTGTGAAGCTGTGCGGATCCTCGGCATTGATCCGGCATTCAATGGCGTGGCCGAAAGTCCGGACCTCCGCCTGGGTCAGCGGCAGGGACGCCCCGCGCGCCACCTCGATCTGCAGCGCCACTATGTCGAGCCCCGTGACCATTTCCGTCACCGGGTGTTCGACCTGGATGCGAGTATTCACTTCGATGAAGTATAACTCTCCATTCTCGTAAAGGAACTCGAACGTCCCGGCGCCGACATAGCTGATCTCGCGGCAGGATGCGGCGCAGCGTTCGCCGATATCGGCGATGAGCGCCCGGTCGATGCCGGGGGCGGGGGCCTCCTCGATCAGCTTCTGGTGCCGCCGCTGCATCGAGCAATCGCGGTCGCCCAGCCAGAGCGCGTGACCATGGCTGTCGGCGATCACCTGGATTTCCACATGCCGGGGCGCCTGCAGGTATTTCTCCATGTAGATATCTGCATTACCGAAGAACCGGCGCGCCTCTTGCCGGGTGATCATGAAGGCCTGCGCCAGATCGCTTTCGCCCTGAACGACGCGCATGCCGCGCCCGCCGCCGCCGCCGGCCGCCTTCAGGATGACAGGATAGCCGATCTCTGCGGCGAGGGTGGCCAGAGCGTCCGGGTCGTCCGGCAGAACGCTGTCCGGACCGGGAACACAGGGCACGCCGGCCGCGATCATGGCCCGCTTGGCCTCGACCTTGTCGCCCATCTTCCGCATGATCGCGGCGCTCGGCCCGATGAGGGTCAGGCCCGCATCACTGACCGCCTGGGCGAAATCGGCATTCTCGGACAGGAAGCCGTAACCGGGATGGACGAGGCTGGCGCCGGTCGCACGGGCCGCGGACAGCAGCGCGGGGATGTTGAGATAACTCTTCGTGGCGGCGGCGGGACCGACGCAGACGGCTTCGTCGGCCAGATCGAGATACCCGGCGCCCCTGTCATCCTCGGAGAACGCGCAGACGGCGCGCAGGCCCAGCCGGCGGCAGGCGCGGATGATCCGCAGGGCGATCTCTCCGCGGTTTGCAATCAGAACGGTTTCCATCTGAATCGTTTCCCTCAGGTCAGCCGCATCACGGGGTCGCCCACCGCGACCGAGGTCCCGTCGGCGACGAGGATTTCTGCCAGCGTCCCGGCCCGGGGGGACGGGATCGGCGTCATGACCTTCATCGCCTCGATCACGCAGAGCGTCTGGCCTTCCGTGACTGCGTCCCCCACCGACACGAAGGCTTCACTCCCGGCCTCCGGGCCGAGATGGCACATGCCTGCGAGCGGTGCGGTGACCTTCCCGGGCTCCTCGCCCGATCCCGTTTCGGGTGCGTCGTCGGTGACGGGCTGCGTTGGCAGTGACCGGTCGGGAACGGTCGCCCGGAGTGCGACGCCGCGGCGCATCTTCACCTGTGTCCTGCCGATGCAGAAGCGTAGTTCGCGAAGATCGTTCGCGGCCGCCCACTCCATCTTTTCTATCAGCTCCCGGACGTCGATCGGCATGGTTGTCTTTGCGCCCTTCGTTCGCGTTTGAAGTCGCTCGAAACTTAGCACCGCGGATCGGCAATGATGTCAGAGCGTTTTCGGATGATACCCGGCGCAAGCATCGCGAAACCCGATCACATCAGACACATACGCTCTTATGCCGCGGCCCTTCGCCTCTTCTATGGTCGCCTCGACCGGAGCCGCGGACGTCTTCCCTGCCGGCTTCGCAACGGTTTTGACAAGGAGCGTCCTGATGCCTCACGTGATCACGAAATTCGAACGGGCCAACCCCAATGACGTTGCCGCGCTGGCGCGGTTCGGCAGCGCGACGATCCACGAGGCGCAGGGCCGTCTTGGCGCGCTCAGCTCGCGCATCAAGCCGATCGACCGGGATATGTCGCTTTGCGGCCCCGCCTTCACCGTCGAAAGCTCGCCGCGCGACAACCTCATGCTTCAGCTTGCCATTCATTACGCGCAGCCCGGCGACGTGATCGTCGTTTCGGCGGGCGAGTACGAGGAGGCCGGCAGCTTCGGCGACGTGCTCGGCAATGCCTGCGTTGCCAAGGGGATCGCGGGCGTGGTCACCGATACCGGCGTACGCGACACGGCCGAATTGATCCGGCTGGGCTTGCCGGTCTTCTCGCTGAGTGTCTGCATCAAGGGCACGGTGAAGGAGACGCTGGGTCAGCTGGGCGGGCCGATCATCGTCGGCGGCCAGGAAATTCGCCCCGGCGACGTGATCCGGGGCGATGCCGACGGGTTGGTCACCGTGCGCCGCGAGGATGCCGCAGAGGCGGCGCGCAAGTCCGCCGCGCGCCAGGAGGCCGAGGCCGAGTTCATCGAGGCCTACAAGTCCGGCCGCAC
The DNA here is from genome assembly GCA_030428025.1 of Alphaproteobacteria bacterium. Classification (GTDB taxonomy): domain Bacteria; phylum Pseudomonadota; class Alphaproteobacteria; order Rhodobacterales; family Rhodobacteraceae; genus Roseovarius. Next base: position 9,098 of record JAUIBJ010000005.1, on the reverse strand, counting down.
GATCATCGACGTCTGCAATCTCGAGGCCGTGCTGAAGGCCAAGGGCCTGACCACCGATCTCTGACCGCGCGGGCCGGGGCCGATCCGGTTTTGCGAAGACGGACGCCCTGCAAGGCCGTGCGCGATCCAAATAGAAAATCCAGCATTGGAGGCTGTTATGGCCAACGTCAAACTTGCCCGCCGTGTCACCGACATACGTGTTTCGCCGAGCACGGCGGCTGCGCAGAAGGCGCGTGACCTGAAGGCGGAGGGGCGCGACATCGTCGACCTGACGGTGGGCGAGCCGGATTTCGACACGCCGGACGCCATCAAGGAGGTCGCGATTGCCGCGATCCGCGCCGGGGAGACCAAGTACACGCCGGTGAACGGCACAGTGGCGCTGCGCGAGGCGATCCGGCACGATTACGGGACCCGGCTGGGGATCGACGCCCCGTTGGACCGCATCTGCGTCGGTGGCGGGGCCAAGCAGATCCTGTTTCTCGCGCTGACCGCCACGGTCGAGGCAGGGGACGAGGTGATCGTCCCCGCGCCCTACTGGGTCTCCTATCCCGACATGGTGGTGGCCAATGGCGGCACGCCGGTCATCGTCCGCTGCGACGAGGCCGCCCGCTTCAAACTGACGCCCGAGGCGCTGGAGGCCGCGATCACCCCGGCAACGCGCTGGCTGGTACTGAACGCGCCGTCGAACCCCACCGGCGTGGCCTACACCGCCGATGAGCTTCGCGCGCTGGGACAGGTGCTGCTCCGGCATCCGCATGTCATGGTTCTCTGCGACGAGATCTACGACCGCATCTGGTACGCCGAGTTCGAGGTGCAGAGCATCGTCTCGGTCGTGCCGGAGCTGGCCGATCGCGCACTGGTGGTCAACGGCGTTTCCAAGTCCTACGCGATGACCGGCTGGCGGATCGGCTACGGCGCGGGGCCGAAGGTGCTGGTCGACGCGATCAACAAGCTGCAGTCGCAATCCTCGTCCTGCCCCTCCTCGATCAGCCAGGCGGCGGCGGCGGCGGCGCTGACCGGCGACCAGTCCAGTGTCGAGGCGACGGTGAAGGTCTACCGTGAGCGTTGCGAGAAGGCCTGGGAACTGCTGAACGCCATCGAGGGGCTGAGCTGCGTCAGGCCGGACGGGGCGTTCTACCTCTACCCGAACTGCGCCGGGGTGATCGGCAAAACGACGCCGGACGGCAAGACCATCGAGACCGACCTCGACTTCGTGATCTACTTGCTGGAAAGCGCCGGCGTCGCCTCGATCCACGGCGCGGCCTACGGGCTGGAGCCGCATTTCCGCATCTCGACCGCCACCTCGATGGAAATTCTCGAGGACGGCTGCGCGCGGATCGAGAAAGCCTGCAAGGCGCTGTCATGAGCGGCGCGCTGGAGCAGATGTTCGGGCTGGATGGCAAGCGCGCGCTGGTCACCGGCTCGTCGCAGGGGATCGGCCTGACGCTGGCGCGCGGGCTGGCGCGGGCGGGCGCGGCGGTGGTGCTGAACGGTCGCGACGCCGGGGGGGTCGCGGCGGCCTGCGATGACCTGCGCGCCGAATTGCCCGGGGCCGAGATCGACAGCCTCGTCTTCGACGTCACGCAACACGACGCGGTGCGTGACGCCGTGGACGGGTTCGAGCGTGAAAGGGGCGCCATCGGCATCTTGGTGAACAATGCGGGGATGCAGCACCGAAGCCCGCTGGAGGACTTCCCGCCGGACCGGTTCGAGGCCCTGCTGCAGACCAACATCGCCTCGGTCTTTCACGTCGGGCAGGCTTGTGCGCGGCACATGATCGGACGTGGCGCGGGCAAGATCGTCAACATCGCTTCGGTCCAGACGGCGCTGGCGCGGCCCGGGATCGCGCCCTACACCGCAACCAAGGGCGCGGTCGGCAACCTGACGAAGGGCATGGCGACCGACTGGGCGCGGCACGGGCTCAACGTCAACGCCATCGCGCCGGGCTATTTCGACACGCCGCTGAACGCCGCGCTGGTGGCCGATCCCGAGTTCACCGCCTGGCTCGAAAAACGCACGCCGGCAGGGCGATGGGGGCAGACCGACGAACTGGTCGGCGCCTGCATCTTCCTCGCTTCCGATTCCTCCAGCTTCGTGAATGGCCATGTCCTCTATGTCGACGGCGCGATCAGCGTCTCTCTCTGACCCCCGCCACCTTGTCATCATGGGCGTCTCCGGTTGCGGCAAGTCCACTGTCGGCGCTGCGCTGTCGCTACGGCTCGGCTTGCCGTTCCGGGACGGCGACGACCTGCACCCACTGCGCAACATTCGCAAGATGTGCGAGGGCGAACCTCTAGACGATGCCGACCGCTGGCCCTGGCTTGACCGCTGCGGCGCGGCGCTGCGCGCGGCCGAGGGCGGGCTGATTTTGGGCTGTTCGGCGCTGCGGCGGCGCTACCGGGACCGGCTGCGGGAGAGCTCCGGGCTTCATGGCCTGCGCTTCATCCACCTGCATGCCGATCAGGAGCGGCTCTGCGCACGGGTCAGCGCGCGGAAAGGCCACTTCATGCCTGCGACGCTGCTACGCAGCCAGTTCGCGGCGTTGGAACTGCCCGACGCGGATGAGGCCGCGATCACCGTCGCCGCCGACCGGGCGGTTCCGGCGCTTCTCGACGACATCCTGACGGCGCTGGCCGATGACCCGTCGCCCGGAAATCTCAGCCACGCGGTCTCAGCACGGGCCGTCCCTCACATCGGGCCCGCGACGGGGCCCCGCGGAAAGAAGATATGATGAAACCGACAATCCTGCAAATGGGCGCCTATCCCGACTGGGACGAGGCGCCGCTCAACCAGAGCTACGACGTGCGCCGCTATTTCGAGGCGCCGGACAAGGCGGCCTTCCTCGCGGATTGCGGCCCCGACATCCGCGCCATCGCGACGCGGGGCGAGCTGGGCGCGAGCGCCGAGGTCATCGCGGCCTGCCCGAAGCTCGAGATCGTCTCGGTCTACGGCGTGGGTTACGACGCAGTCGATCTCGAGGCCTGTCGTGCCCGCGGGGTGCGCGTGACCAACACGCCGGACGTGCTCACCGGCGACGTGGCCGACCTTGGCGTCGCGATGATGCTTGCGCTGTCGCGCGGGGTGGTGGGTGCCGAGGCCTGGGTGCGCAGTGGGGAGTGGGCCGACAAGGGCAACTACCCGCTGCAGCGCCGGGTCTGGGGCCGCCGGGCCGGCATCCTCGGGCTTGGCCGGATCGGCTTCGAGGTCGCGAAGCGGCTTCAGGGCTTCGGCATGGAGATCGCCTATTCCGACATCGCGGAGAAGCCCTATGCCGACGGCTGGAGTTTCGTCACAGACCCGGTGGACCTGGCGGAGCGGTCGGATTTCCTCTTCGTGACTCTGGCGGCCTCGGCCGGGACCCGGCACATAGTCAACCGCGCGGTGCTGGACGCGCTCGGCCCCGAGGGCACGCTGATCAATGTCTCGCGCGCGTCCAACATCGACGAGGCGGCGCTGATCGAAGCGCTGCAGGACAAGCGTCTGGGCGCCGCGGCGCTGGACGTGTTCGAGGGCGAACCGTCCATCGACCCGCGCTTCCTGGCGCTGCCCAACGTGCTGCTGCAGCCGCACCAGGCCTCGGGCACCGTCGAGACCCGCAAAGCCATGGGCGCGCTGGTTCGCAAGAACCTGGACGCGCATTTCGCAGGCGATGCCCTGCCCACGCCGGTGTTGTGAGGACCGCCATGAAAGCACTTGTCATCCACGCGGCGCGCGACCTGCGCCTTCAGGAGTGGACACCCGAGCCGCTCGGCGAGGGGCAGGTCCGGTTGCGGACCTCGGTCGGCGGGGTCTGCGGATCGGACCTGCACTACTACCACCATGGCGGCTTCGGCGCGGTCCGGCTGCGCGAGCCGATGGTGCTGGGCCACGAGGTCTCGGGCGTGGTGGAAGATGTCGGTCCGGGCGTCACCGGGCTGTCGCGCGGCGACCTTGTGGCGGTTTCTCCCTCGCGGCCCTGTGGCGGCTGTGGCTATTGCCGCGAGGGGCTGCCCAACCACTGCGAGAACATGCGCTTCTACGGCTCGGCCATGCCCTTCCCGCATATCCAGGGTGCCTTTCGCGAGGAGTTGGTCGCGGACGCCGCGCAATGCACCCGCGCCGAGGGGCTGACCCCCGAGGCCGCGGCGATGGCCGAGCCGCTCTCGGTGGCGCTGCACGGGCTGCGCCGGGCCGGGGAACTCGTCGGCAGGCGGGTGCTGGTGACCGGTTGCGGCCCGATCGGTTTGCTCTGCATCCTCGCCGCACGCATAGCGGGCGCGGGCGAGATCGTCGCCACCGATCTGACGGACTTCACGCTGGCGAAGGCGCGCGAGATCGGCGCCGACGCGACAGTCAACACCGGCAGCGATCCCGAGGGCCTCGCGCCCTTCGCGGCGGGCAAGGGCAGCTTTGACGTGCTTTTCGAATGCACCGGCGTGGCGGCGGCGGTGGCCGCGGCGCTCCCGGCCATGCGGCCGCGCGGCGTTGTGGTGCAACTGGGGCTGGGCGGCGACATGCCGCTGCCAATGATGCTGCTGACCGCGAAGGAGCTCGACCTGCGCGGCTCCTTCCGCTTCCATGCCGAGTTCGCCACCGCTGTCGCGGCGATGCGCTCGGGCCGGATCGACGTGACCCCGCTGATCACCCATTCCATCCCGCTGGCCGAGGCCGAGCGGGCCTTCACGACCGCCTCTGACCGTACCTCGGCCATCAAGGCGCAGATTCGTTTCGTGTGAAGCCACCTCCGACGCTGCTGGGATGGCGGCGGCGGAGGACCACGGCCGCAATAGGACAGACAGCATGACGAACACGACACATCACGGCCTGATCGGCCTTGGCACGATGGGGGCCGCGCTGGCGCTCAATATTGCCGAAAAGGGCTTTGCCCTCGCCGTTTATAACCGGACCCCCGAAGTCACGCGGGCCTTCATCGCCGCCGCGGGTGGGCTGGCCAACCGTCTGATACCGGCCGAGAGCCTCGAGGCCTTCGTGGCCGCCATCGTGCCGCCCCGGACGATCCTGCTAATGGTGCCCGCCGGTCCGGTGGTCGATGCTCAGATCGAGGCCTTGCGGCCGCTGCTTGGCGCGGACGACCTGATCGTCGATGCGGGCAACGCAAACTTCGCCGACACCCAGCGGCGCACTGAGCAGGCGCACGCCGATGGCTTCGGCTTCATGGGCATTGGCGTTTCCGGCGGCGAGGAGGGCGCGCGTCACGGAGCGGCGATCATGGCCGGTGGCTCGGCCCATCAATGGACGCGCGTGGGCCCGCTGCTGCAGGCGATCGCGGCACGCCATCAGGACGATCCCTGCGCCGCGCCGATGGGGCAGGGCGGGGCGGGACACTTCGTTAAGATGGTCCATAACGGCATCGAATATGCCGACATGCAGATGATCTCCGAGGTCTATTCAATCATGCGCGACGGCATGGGTCTGGAGCCCGGGACCATCGCCGAGACCTTCGAGGCCTGGAACTCGGGGCCGCTGGCGTCCTACCTGATCGAAATTTCCGCGCGCATCGCCCGGACCAGAGACCCGATATCCGGCGCGCCGATGCTGGACATGATCCGCGACACCGCCGGCCAGAAAGGCACCGGGCGCTGGACCGCGATCGAGGCGCAGCACCTCGCCGTGCCGGTGCCGGTGATCGAGGCGGCGGTGGCCGCGCGAAACCTCTCGGCGCGGCGTCATGACCGTCAAAGGGGCGCAGCGGTATTTGGTGACATGCCTGGGCCGCTGCCGCAGGGTGGGCCCTCCGTCCGGAGCTTCGAAAAGGCGCTGATCGCGGGCAAGATTCTGTGCTACGCGCAGGGCTTCGAGATGCTCGACGCCGCCACGCAGCAATACGGCTGGGATCTGCCGATGGACACCATTGCGCGCGTCTGGCGCGCGGGTTGCATCATCCGGTCCGATATGCTGACCGAGATGGCCGAGGCGCTGCATGCCCAGCCGGGGCAGAACCTTATATTCTCAGAACCTTTCACCGCGCTCTTGCGCGACTCCGAGCAGGCGCTGCGCGAGACGGTGATCGCTGCGACCCGCGCCGGTATCGCTGTGCCCGCCCTCTCCGCGGGGCTGGCCTGGTTCGACACCATGCGCACCCGCCGCACTCCGGCCAACATGATCCAGGCGCAGCGCGACTTCTTCGGCGCGCACGGGTTCGAGCGGACCGACGGCATCGACGCCCCGCACGGCCCTTGGGTCGCATCGGTGGCCTGACGGAAAAGGCCGGCCGCCCCGATCAGGCGCACCGCGCCCAGTCGGGGCAGGCCAGATGGCAGCGGACGTCCCGCCCCGCGCTCCGCACCAGCTCCGGGGCGTCCCGCACGCAGACATCGCCGATGAAACGGTGACACCGGGGATGAAACGCACAGCCCGAAGGCGGATCGAGCGGAGACGGCACTTCCCCGCGCAACTCGATCTCGGTCCGGCGCTGGCCCGGCGTGCTGGGCAGGGCGGCTGACAGAAGCGCCTCGGTATAGGGGTGCTGCGGCGCCTCGAAGATGTCGTCGGTGGTGCCCGTTTCGACGATCGAGCCGAGATACATCACCGCAACCTGGTCGGCCAGGTAGCGCGTCGTGGCCAGGTCATGCGCCACCAGCAGGTAGCTGACGCCGTATTCCTGCTGGATGTCCTTGAACAGGTTGATGATCTGCGACCGGATCGAGACGTCAAGCCCCGAAACCGGCTCGGCGAGAATGATCAGTTCCGGGCGGAACACCAGCGCGCTGGCGATGGCGATCCGCTGCCGCTGACCGCCGGAAAACTCGTGCGGGTACTTGCGGGCGTGGGGAGGTCCGAGCCCCACGGCATCCAGCGGGTGGTCAGCATCGAGCAGCACCGCCCCGTGCATCTGTCCCGACAGCCCGATGCCGCGCAGGCCTGCCCGCAGCCCGGGGTCGAGCGCGGTGACCGCCGCCACCGTCGCGGCCCACCAGGCGTCGCAGGTCTGCTCGCTCGCGCCCTCGAACGGGTGCGCCACGCCCAAGGGCGCATAGGCCGTCGCCACGACAGGCCCGTCCGCGGCCATCACGCAGACCTTCACGGCAGTGGTTCCGAGGTCGATCCCGAGATACATCCTGTGCGATCCTTCCCTCGCCGGCGTTCCGCCGTTTCTTGACGCGCGAAAACATTCCAAGTCTGTTTACCGGGGCACGGTTATGAGGCGGCGCGTTGCGCTGGACGTGCTACCTGTTTGAATACCGCGGCGGCTTCCGTTTCAAGGGCCCGCGCGGCCACGGCGGTGCGGGCGGGAAATGGCCATAGGTGAACTGCACGAAGATGCCGCGCCCCTTGGCTGGATCGCGCGGAGCGAGGCATGAGAACGCTGCGCAAAGCGGAAACCAAGCTGCCCGGATTGGGCAGCCTGCAGATTGACAAGGAGCGCGTCGCGGTCAGTTGCAGGGCAGAAGGTCGCTGCCGAGGCGCGGGCCGCCGTCGCGGATCTCGCGGTCCCGGACCTGCGTCATGTTGAACCCAAGCGAGCGTCCAATGGTCGGCCCGTAGGTGCCGACGGCCCGGCGGGCGTCTTCGCCGCCCTGCAGCGTGAACGAGACATCGCTCGCCTGGCCTTCGTCGGTCATGACCCCATGGTAGGTTCTGCCGTCATTGGACAGCGCGACCATGACACCGCCGGGGTTCAGATCGGCAACCCAGATGTTGCTCGCGACCATGCTGTGCATCTGACCGTAGGCCATGTTGTTGATTGACCAGAGCCCGGACTGGGGATGCACACCGCGCCCCGTCGTGATCGGGAAACTTCCTGCATTGCTGAAGTTTTGCATCGAGGTGATCTCTTCGCCACCATAGCTGCCGTCCCAGCTGTTGGTGACGAAGCTGTTCGGCCAGCGCCATTCCCCGTCCAGCTCGCTGCCATCGAAGCGGAAGCGGAACGCACCGTAGCGATGGGCGGCGTCATCGGTGAAGATCCCGCTCGCGCAATTGCCGTTGACGCGGCCCGCGATCACCCCCTGGCCTGCAAAATCGCCCACCACGTAGCGCTGGTTGCCGACGATATACTGCACAAGGTTCAGCTTTCCGCGTTCGGTCTGCCATGTCCCCGTGAAGGAATACGCCACGGGCAAGTCAACGACAGGCGGATCGATGACCGGCGGCTGCGGCTGACCTGCAAGACCATCCCGATAGACGATCAGCAGCGCCTCGCCAGCAAGGCCGGTCTGCGCCGCACCTCCCGTGATGGCCCAGTTATAGGCCTCCATCAGGAACTCGAACTGGTGCTGGCGCAGGCTGCCGTTGCCCACCGGATACCCCATCGCACCCTGGTAGCGCTGGATCGCGCCTCGGGTCCCACGGCCCGGGATGCCGTCAACCGGACCCGCCGAGAAGCCGAAGTAGTTGAGTGCCGTCTGGATGCCGATCACCAGCTGGAACTGGCTGGGTTCCGCATTGGGGGCCGCATGGCCCGGGTCGGGCGCCGGGGTCCCCTGGGCCTCGGCGCGCCGCGCGGCATCAGCCAGAGCGATCGCGAGCAGGCCGCCGACGACAAGGGCACCAAGGGCATCGTTATTGTGATTGTTGGCCTCGGCCCGAGTGACGGGGGCAAGCCCGATGGCTGTGGCGAGGACGGCGGTGGTGGCAAGCTTGAACATTGGTTTGATGTCCCTTTTCTTGGTGCGTACGCATTTTGCGGTTGAGTGGGCGTTCATTCGGGTGAAGCCCAACCATTGCGGTGGCATGTGTTTGAGAATTCGGCGCGGGCAACACGGGTCAATCGGCTTGCCCGACCGCAAGGCATTGTGGCTTAGGTCTCTACCAGCCCCACTGGAACGTAAGGCCCGTTTCGCCATGAGAGGTTTGGATCACATCCGCGTCCGCACCGTGGCCAAATTGGAAGATCCCGTGCGCTTGTCCATTTCCACGTTGGTCGAGCCGCGCTTGGTGGCCGGTCCCGTCTTGATGGATCACGCCGACCGAGCCCGAGTTCGCACGCTGTGCGATGGCCGCAGCGTTGAGGCTCCCGTCTTGGTGGACGAAGGCGCCGCTCTCCACGTCCATCGCGATCTGGTAGAGTGTCAGCCCTGCTCGCAACAGGTCTGCCTCCTGCGCTGTGCGTGCGGTCAGGGTCAAGCTGAGGCTTTGGCCAGCCGTTGCGGGCGTGG
>JAUIBJ010000416.1 GCA_030428025.1 Alphaproteobacteria bacterium | reverse complement strand
TCGGCCTCCCGTGCGGCCTGCATCAGGTCGTCGCGGCGGCGGTTGAAGGCCCGCACCGTCCAGCCGTCATTCCAGAAGGCCTCGGCGGCGTTGCGCCCGAACCGGCCGGTGGCGCCGAGGATCAATACGGTCTTATGCATCTTGTCGCTCCTGTCTTCAAAGATTTCGGGCACCATATCGGTTCCGCAAAGAATGGGAATTGCATGAATTTCTAGGTTTGATATTCAATAATGAATGGACAAGACCATTTCCACGCTCGATTGGTCGCTGATCCGGGCCTTCCTCGCGGTGGCGGAAACCGGGTCGCTTTCTGCCGCCGCGCGGCGTCTGGGGGCCAGCCAGCCGACTCTGGGCCGCCAGATCCGGCAGCTTGAGGAAACGCTTGGGCAGACATTGTTCCATCGCCGCCCCAAGGGATTGGCGCTGAGCGCGAATGGCCACGCGCTGATGCCCGGCGCGCAGAAGATGCAGGCGGCGCTGCACGAGATCGAACTGACGGCGGCGGGCCGGCAGACCGGGCTGGACGGCAGCGTGCGCATTACGGCCAGCAACATGGTGTCCATGCATATCCTGCCGCCGATCCTCGCCCGACTCCGCGCCGCGCAACCGGGCATCCATGTCGATATCGCGCCGAGCGACAGTTCCGAGAACCTGCTCTTCCGCGAGGCCGATATCGCCCTGCGCATGTACCGGCCCCGGCAGCTGGAACTGGTGGCGCGGCATCTGGGCGATATCCGACTGGGGATCTACGCGTCGCGCGCCTATCTCGACCGGGCGGGTCGGCCCAGGACGATGGCGGAACTTTTCGAACATCCCATCATCGGTTATGATCGCAACGAGGAAATCATCCGGGAATTGCAGTCGCGCGGCTTTCCGGCGACGCGCGACTGGTTCGCGCTTCGCTGCGACAATCACGCGGTGAACTGGGAACTGGTGCGCGCGGGCTGCGGCATCGGGTTCGGACAGGCGGGCATTGCCGCCGCCGACCGGCAGGTGGAGGAGATTGCGCTGGACATTGCGCTGCCGATGCTGCCGGTTTGGCTTGCCACCCACCAGTCGCTGCGCCACACGCCGCGGATCGCGCTGGTGTGGACGGCACTGGCCGAGGGGCTGGCGCCGCATATGGCCTGAGTGGGAGGGCATCATGGACCGATACACCGGGGGATGCCTGTGCGGGAAGGTGCGGATCAGGGCGGCGGGCCGGCCCCGTCGCGTGGGGCTGTGCCATTGCCTCGATTGCCGCAAGCATCATGGCGCGCTGTTCTATGCCGCGGCGATCTTTCCGGCGGGTGCGGTGACGGTCGAAGGCCAGACGAAAGCCTATCGGGGGCGCCATTTCTGCCCCGAATGCGGGTCGTCGATCTATGCAGAGAGCGGGGACGAGAGGGAGGTGCACCTTGGGGCGCTCGACGCACCGGATCTGTTTCGACCGACCTACGAGACTTGGTGTGTGCGGCGGGAAGCGTGGCTGCCGTCCTTCCGGTTGTCGAAAAGCTACGACAGGGACCGGGAAGGAGACGGCCAGCAGGAGGATTGACGCCACGGCGCCGGGCTTTCTTGACCCTTCCCCGGCTTCGGGCTAGGCGATGGCCAGAGATTTTCCAGACAAAGGACCGCCCCCATGACCAACCCTTCGCTTCTCATCCTGCCCGGTGACGGGATCGGCCCCGAGGTGATGGCGGAGGTTGCCAAGATCATCGACTGGTACGGCGCCAGGCGGGGCCTGAATTTCGACGTGAGCGAAGATTTGGTGGGCGGCGCGGCCTATGATGCACACGGCACTCCACTGACAGACGACACGATGGCAAAGGCGCAGGAGGTGGACGCGGTTTTGCTGGGTGCCGTGGGTGGACCGAAATACGACAATCTTGATTTCTCGGTGAAGCCCGAGCGTGGCCTGCTGCGCCTGCGCAAGGAGATGGACCTTTTCGCCAACCTGCGCCCCGCGCAGTGCTTTGACGCGTTGGCCGATTTCTCTTCTCTCAAGAAGGATGTGGTGGCGGGGCTCGACATCATGATCGTGCGGGAACTGACCAGCGGTGTCTATTTCGGCGAACCTCGGGGGATTTTCGAGGAAGGCAACGAGCGGGTGGGCATCAACACTCAGCGTTACACCGAATCCGAGATCGACCGCGTTGCGCGCGCCGCATTCGAACTGGCCCGGCGACGGTCCAACAAGGTCTGCTCGATGGAAAAGGCCAACGTGATGGAATCCGGTATCCTGTGGCGCGAGGTGGTGCAGAAGGTGCATGACGAGGATTACGCCGATGTGCAGTTGTCGCACATGTACGCTGATGCGGGCGCGATGCAACTTTGCCGCTGGCCCAAGCAGTTCGACGTGATCGTGACCGACAATCTGTTCGGCGACCTTCTGTCGGATGCGGCGGCGATGCTGACGGGCAGCCTTGGGATGCTGCCCTCGGCCAGCCTCGGCGCACCGATGGCCAATGGACGGCCCAAGGCGCTCTACGAGCCGGTGCATGGGAGTGCGCCCGATATCGCCGGACAGGGCAAGGCCAACCCGATCGCCTGCATCCTCAGCTTCGCGATGGCGCTGCGCTATTCCTTCGATAAGGGTGAGGAGGCCGCGCGTCTGGAAGGGGCGGTGGAAAAGGTGCTGGCCGACGGCCTGCGTACAGCCGATCTGCTGGGCGAGGAGGGGGCGACGCCCGTTTCCACCAGCGAGATGGGCGACGCCATCGTCGCCGCTCTCGACGCCAGCCTCTAGGCCGCGGCCGTCGCCGTCCAGTAGCCGGCAATCCGGCGGGCCAGCGCGGACTCGGTTTCGACCATCACATGCGGCGCCACCTCGAAGGCACGGCGCCGCAGCGCAAGGCTCCTGTCCATGGCCAATTGCATCAATGCCTGGCGGGCGGGCTGGGGCATGGTATCGGGCGCGTCGCGCCGCAGGGTCCGGGTAAGCACGACTATGTCGTGATCGTCCCCCAGACACTCGTTCAACTCGTCCAACGCGTCGATCTGGGCGGAGAGCATCTCCGGCCAGGCCTCGCGCAGGAGCCGGCAATGATACCAGTGGTACTTCACCCGCTTGCGCCATTCATGCAGCAGTTCGGGGTCGGTGGCGTCGCGCGCTTCGAGATAGCGCTTGCGGGCGCGCTTGTAAGTCTTTTTCAACCCGGCCTTCATGGCGGCCTCGGGCATCTCGTCTAGACGCCAGACATCCAGACGCCTGCGCGCGCCTTCAAGCCGCTGCCGCGTATCCTCGAACCGGCTATGGATATCCCGATCTTTCAGCACGCGCCTGCGTCGCGTCTCGGCCCACTCAAACAACGGCACGAACATGCCTTCGACGGATTCCTCGCCCGGCGTGTTGGCGGCAAGGCTTTCCAGCGTTTCCGACAGAACCTGCGCGTCGCGTATGGCCGAAAACTGCCGTGCGATATCGCGGAATTCCGCGTTCTCGGAGTTATAGCTCTTGCCCAGCCCGGGCCGCAGCAGCCGCACCAGGCCCCTCAGCTTCTTCATCCGCTTGCGCAGATCGTGCACCGCCTCTTCCACATCCTCACCGCTTCGGTCAAGCGCGTCGAGGGCGCGGCCGATCTGGTCGTCAGCCACGCGCCGAATCTCCCCGGGCAGGGCCCGGCCGGGCTTGAAACGGTACGTCATCGCGATACTGGAACTCCGTGAAACCCGCGCGGTTCCGCACGATCTGCCCTTGCAAATCCACCCGAGCCGATATAATCGGCGGTTCCACGGACGGAGTGTAGCTCAGCCTGGTAGAGCACTGTCTTCGGGAGGCAGGGGCCGGAGGTTCGAATCCTCTCACTCCGACCAGAAAAACAAGGGTTCCGGTCAGACTCTTTTGCTTTTTGCGTGATGGGCCGCAATGATATCCGCAACGTTTCATCACTCGCGTGTTCTGAAAACGTTCAAGAATCGCAAGTGAGTCAGACTGTCGACCTTGCTCAGAGCTTCCAGTCCATGATGCCGACTGCGGTTTTGAGGGCGTCCGGACTGTACGAGCGATAGACGTTTTCAAGAGTTTCTCTGGAAGTTGCGAAATAGGAGGTGGCATCCTCAAGGGTCATGCCTCTCATAAATGCCCAGGTTACGGCCGTATGCTTCAGAGTGTGCGGCGTAACGTCGGCAATCCCAGCACGCTTCACGGCCGC
>JAUIBJ010000415.1 GCA_030428025.1 Alphaproteobacteria bacterium | reverse complement strand
GGGTGCTGTCGGCCTCGCCCGACCGGCTGGCCGCCGTCGCGGATGTGGGCCCGGCGGTGATCTGCGAGCTGAAGATCGTCGAGGCCGCGGCGCATCGACTGGCCCAGACCCGGCTGCGCCAGCGGCAAGTGCTGTCCTCCTGGGATGCACTGCTCGACTATTGCCGCGCCACCATGGCGCACCGGTCCACGGAACAGTTCCGGGTCTTCTATCTCGACCGAAAGAATACCCTGATCGCCGACGAGGAACAGGCGCGCGGCACGGTCGATCATGTGCCCGTCTACCCGCGCGAGGTGGTCAAGCGGGCGCTTCTGCTCGACGCCAGCGCGCTGATCCTGGTGCACAATCACCCTTCCGGCGATCCTACCCCTTCGCAGGCCGATATCGCCATGACCGGGCAAATCCTCTCGGCTGCCGAGGCACTGGGGCTGGCACTGCACGATCACGTGATCATCGGCAAGTCTCGCGAACTGAGCTTTCGCGCCGAAGGTTATCTCTAAGCGCGGTCAGCGCACCCAAACCTCGACACGGCGGTTCACCTGCCGACCCCAGGCGCTGTCGTCGCAGGCCATGGGCATCGCCTCGCCGAAGGCCTCGGTCTCGATCCCGATCCGTTCCAGATTGGCCGTCTCCGCCGCGTCGATCACCGCATCGCGCACCGCATTGGCGCGGCGCAGGGCGATGCGAAGATTGGCCTCGGCCCCGCCCTTGCTGTCGCTGAAACCAACGAACACCAGCCGACGTGCGTCGTAAAGCCCAACCTCCATCGCACGGGCCAACTGCTGCACGTTCGAGCGCGACTGCGCATCAAGGCGGACCGAGCCTGCCTCGAAGCGGAAGGTCGTGGTCAGGCGCTTCAAGGGCGTGAGGAAAGCCACCATGCGCTGGAGTTCCTCAAGGTCGATTTCTTCGCCCGCCCGCGCGATCGCATTGGCAAAGCGGTCGCCCTGCTGATGAATGGCGATCTCCTCCGGTGCCTGATCGACGAAGCCCGCGCGCCGAATCACCAGTTGCGCCGAGGGGTCGCGCAGGTATGACAGGAATTCCCGGCCAAGCTTGGGGAAGCGTCGAGCGGGCAGATACAGGAACATCGGCGAGGTGAGCGGATAGTCCTCTGTCTTCACCGCCCGGCGCCCGGCCCGCAGGACGAAGCCGCAATCGCCCTTGATCCCCAGCTCCCACGCCTCACCCGTCTCCGACCGGCTGGTCACGCCGATGGCGAAGGGATCGGCGGCAACCGCCGCTGCCAGCCCGGGCCCGCCGGGATGGCGCCTTGCCCCGTTCAGCGGCGTCGCGCCCACAGGCTTCAGCAGCCGGTCCTCGGTGGCCTGCCCGTGGCCCGAGCGCTCATCATGCACATGGACCGCGATTGGCGCATCCGGTCCGCCGAGAACCTGCCAGTTGTCGATCTCGCCGGACAGCACCGCGACCAGTTCGGTCAGGGTTAGCGCCTGCACCGGATTCGACGGCGCAACCACCGGTACCAGCGCATCGAGCGCGATGACCCGGCTGCCATTCTTCGACGAAAGATCGCCGATCCCGGCCTCCCGGCCGCGTTTGATCTCATCCTTGCGGACCTCGCGCAGCGACATGACGATATCCGCCTCGTCGCGCGTCAGATCGTCAAAACCCGCATCGGTACTGGACAAGCGGAAGGTGAATTCGCCCAGCACACGACCCTCGGCGGAATCCGACAGCAAGTAGCGGATTTCGTTTTCCGTCAGCACCTCCCGGCCCAACTGATAGCCGTTGCGGATCGCGAAGGCCTCTAGCAGTGCGGGCATAAGAACTCGCCCTACGGTTGGTGCACCGGAAAAGGTAAGCTCGGCGATGAAATCCTCCAGATCGGGGCAGCCGGGCCCCTCGCAGAGCACGCCCGAGCCATCGACGGTCAATTCGCCATAGACCGTATCGACCCGGTAGAACTCCCCGTCAAACCCCAGCAGATTGCCCGAAATCTCGACATCCCCGTCGCGGGAGGTCAGAGTGACATCCTGCGCCAGGGCGAGACTGAAAAAGGCCAGAACGAACAGTGCGGCGAAACTCGCCGCACGTACTATCGCCATGAGATGAACCCCCGGTCGCCGAATTCTAGTTTCCGGCGATATTCAGGTCATCGAACATGTTTTTCAACACCAGAAAGTCACCGATGGCCTCGCAATCCGGCATCGCGAGCAAAAGGTCACGCGCCACCATCTTGCCGCTGCCGGGCTTCTGCAGCGTCTGGGCCTCGATATCCTTGCCGCAATTGGCCTCGGTCACTTCGGCCTCGAGGCTGAGGTCAATCTCCCCGCCCTTCAGGGCCGTGCCCGAGGGAAAGGTATAGACCTCGGCCAGAAGCGGATTAAAGACTTCCGGATCACCCAGGCGCACCATGAAGCCGCCTTCGCCGCGAGCGGCACTCGCCATGTCTCTGGCCGCGCCCGCCCACACATGCCCATCTTCACCGTAGGCAGCACCGTATTCCAGTGCATGGATCTGTAGCCCGGCCAGTCCACTCCACTGGGCGACGACGCGGTCATAGTATTCCAGCGTGCTCACCTCGACGCTGGCCACGGCGCTGGCGCCTTCGGTAAAGGTGGCGATGAAGATCGCAGCGCTGTTGAGCGCGGGAACGGTCATAACGGCTTCGCCATTCTCGTCGGTCGCGTCCGAAAACATCATGCCGTTGTGATGCAGGGTGAACTGTGCATTGGCCTGACAGGGCGCCGTCAACGTCAGCTTGACCATGGCCGCAGCCACGGGCTGCGCGCGCAGATCGATTTCGCAGCCAAAGGTGGGCGCGGGTTCCTCCGCGGGCAGTTCGCCCTCGATGGGTTGGTCGTCCAGCGCGGCAAGCGTTACCGGTTCGTCGGGAAGAAGGTCTGGCTGCGGCGCCGCCGATGGCGGCACCGGCACCATACCGGACAGGGCCACCGGTTCGATCACGTCCTGAGCCGGCGTCTCGACCAGATTTGGCTGCACCTCCTCGGTCATCGGCGCCACATCCTGCACGTTGTTGACCGAAGCGACCTGAACCTGTGCCGAACGATCCGCCGGGGCCGGACCCTGCATGTAGTGCTGCATGAAGAAACCGATCGCCAGGGCGCAGAAAAGCGTTCCGAGAATTGTGATGATGCGTTTTGCACTGATCATGGCGGTCTCCCACACCTGGTTGGTCACGAAAGACACTAGGCGGGGAAAAAGGCCGCCATGAGGCAGCCTTATGATTTGATTATGCAGAGGTTGTGTCGGTGCCGATCAGGCGAACCGGCCATGGCAGTGCTTGAACTTCTTGCCCGATCCGCAGGGGCAGGGCTGGTTCCGCCCAGGATTGCCCCATGTGGCGGGATCGTTCTCGTCGAACCCCTCTGCAGAGGACGTCTCCTGAATGATCTGGCCTTCCTTCTCGGGCTCGGCCGCGGCAGCCATCACCGCGCGCCTGCGCTCGATATCTTCAAGCATCGCCTGCTGCTCTTCCTCGGTCATAGGCCGGATCTGCGCCAGTTTCTGGGTCACGTCCTGCCGCAGGCTTTCGAGCATGGATTCGAACAGCTGGAAGGCCTCGTTCTTGTACTCGTTGAGCGGATCGCGCTGGGCATAGCCGCGGAAGCCCACAACGCTGCGCAGGTGTTCGAGGGTCAGAAGATGCTCGCGCCATTTTCCGTCGATCGTCTGAAGCAGCATCTGCTTTTCGATGCTGCGCATGTTGTCCGCACCGAAGGCGGCGGTCTTCTGCGCCATCATTTCATCGGCGGCCTTTTCGATCCGCTGGGCGATTTCCTCGTCATCGACACCCTCTTCCTGTCCCCAGTCCACCACCGGCAGATCAAGGTTCAGCTGCTCTCGAAGTGCGGCGTCCAGCCCCTCCATGTCCCACTGATCGGCATAGGTCTTAGGCGGCATGTACCGGTCGACCAGATCGTCGATCACCTCGCCGCGCATGTCCTGCACGATGTCACTGAGGTCGTTCGCCTTCATGATGTCGAGCCGCTGCTTGAAGATCACCTTCCGCTGCTCGTTCATCACGTCGTCGAATTTCAGCAGCTGCTTGCGGATGTCGAAGTTGCGGCCCTCGACCTTGGCCTGTGCACGCTCCAGAGACTTGTTCACCCAGGGGTGGATGATCGCCTCGCCTTCCTTCATGCCCAGCCCCGACAGCACCTT
>JAUIBJ010000414.1 GCA_030428025.1 Alphaproteobacteria bacterium | reverse complement strand
GCGACACGGTGCTCTATACCTCGCTTTCGCCCTGCATGATGTGCTCGGGCACGATCCTGCAATTCGGCATTCCCCGCGTCGTCATCGGCGAGGCGCAGAATTTCGGCGGCAACGAGGACTTCCTGCGCTCCCGCGGGGTCGAGGTGATCGTCGCCGACGACCCCGATTGCATCGCGCTGATGAAACGTTTCATCGAGGAAAAGCCCGAGCTCTGGGCCGAAGATATCGCCGAGTGATCGGGCGGGCCGCAGGACATGCGGCCCGCTTCAAGACGTCGGTTACTTGCCCAAAACCGATTCGACGGCGGCGCGGGTCTTGGAAATCACCTCGTCGGCTTCGGTCTTGCTCAGGCAGAAGGGCGGCGCGAAACCGATGATGTCGCCCTGCGGCATGGCCCGGCCGATCACCCCGTCCGACAGAAGCGCCGCGGCGACCCGCGCGCCCACCTTCTCGGAGGCGTCGAAATACTTGCGGCCCTCGCGCTCGGCCACGAATTCCACCGCGCAGAGCAGCCCCTCGCCGCGCACGTCGCCCACATGCGGATGATCGGCCAGCGCGTCCTTCATCCCGTCATTGAGATAGGCGCCGATATCGCCGGCATTGGCCACGAGGTTCAGCTCGTCGATGAGCTTGAGGTTGGCCACGCCCGCCGCCGCGCCGATGGGATGGGCCGAATAGGTCCAGCCATGCCCGATGGGCCCGAATTCGTCGGTGCCGTCCTCCAGCACCTTCCAGACCTTGTCGGACACGATCGAGCCCGACAGCGGCGCATAGGCCGAGGTAAGGCCCTTGGCGATGGTGATGATGTCCGGTTTGATCCCGTAATGGGTCGAGCCGAACATGCTGCCCAGACGGCCGAACCCTGTGACCACCTCGTCGGCAATGAGCAGGATATCGTGCCGGTCGAGTACCTTCTGGATCGCTTCCCAATAGCCCGCCGGCGGCGGCACCAGCCCGCCGGTGCCCAGCGCCGGTTCGCCGATGAAGGCGGCGATGGTGTCGGCGCCCTCGCGCTCGATCATCGCTTCCAGCTGCTCGGCGCAGTGGGCCACGAACTCCTCCTCCGACTGGTCGAGATTGTCGCGGCGGAAGTAATAGGGCGCCTCGGTATGCAGAATCCGGTCGAGCGGCAGGTCGAATTTCTTGTGGAACAGCTCCAGCCCGGTCAGCGAGCCGGTGATCAGACCCGAGCCGTGATAGCCGCGCCAGCGCGAGATGATCTTCTTCTTCTCGGGCCGGCCGAGGATGTTGTTGTAGTACCAGACCAGCTTGATGTTGGTCTCGTTGGCGTCAGAACCGCCCAGCCCGAAATAGACCTTCGACATGTGGTCCGGTGCCCGGTCGAGGATCATCTTGGCCAGCGTGATCGAGGTTTCGGTGCCGTGGCCCACATAGGCGTGGTAATAGGCCAGCTCGCGCGCCTGTGCGGCGATGGCCTCGGCGATCTCGGACCGGCCATAGCCCACATTGACGCAGTAGAGACCGGCGAAGGCATCCAGCAGCTTGTTGCCGTTGCGATCCTCGATATGGCAGCCGCTTCCGCCGGTCACGATACGCGAAGGCGCTTCGCCGCGCGCGTGCTGGGCAAGATGGGTCGAGGGGTGGAAGAAATTCTCCCGGTCCCACTGGTCGAGTTGGTCGTTCGTCAGCATCTTTGTTTCCTTCGGTCCTGCGTCTAATCGTGGCGTTCTCTCATTCGGCGGGCGGGTTTGCAATGGGGGGCCAGGGCAATTGCCGGCTTGGCATGGAACGGTCGGTTGACGTGAATCAAGGCGGCGGCGCCCCGGTCGCCTAGACTGCGCCCAAGGGGAGTGCAGGCATGGGCGCGGTTTTCCGCACGGAAGGGCTGACCAAGATCTATCGGACGGGCGAGCTTGAGGTCCGGGCGCTGGACGGGGTCGATCTCGAACTTCATCCGGGCGAACTGGCGGTTCTGCTGGGGCCCTCGGGCAGCGGCAAGTCCACGCTTCTCAACATTCTCGGCGGGCTCGATCAGGCCAGTTCCGGCAAGGTCTGGTTCCGCGATCTGGAACTGACGGCGCTCAATGACCGCAGCCTGACGCGCTACCGGCGCGACCATGTCGGCTTCGTCTTCCAGTTCTACAACCTCGTGGCAAGCCTGACCGCACGGGAAAACGTGCAACTCGTCACCGATGTCTCGCCCGACCCGATGCCGGCTGACGAGGCGCTGGCGCAGGTGGGGCTGGCGCATAGGCTCGACCATTTCCCGGCCGAGATGTCGGGTGGCGAACAACAGCGCGTGGCCATTGCCCGGGCCATCGCCAAGCGCCCCGAGGTGCTTCTTTGCGACGAGCCTACCGGCGCGCTCGACAGCAAGACCGGCGTGCATGTGCTGGAGGTTTTGCGCGAGGTCAACGACCGGCTGGGGACCAGCACGGTGGTCATCACCCACAACGCCGCGATCCGCAAGATGGCTCACCGGGTGATCTATTTCCTCGACGGCAGGATCGACCGGGTGGAGGTGAACGAAACCCGCCTCGCGCCCGCCGATATCACCTGGTGAAGGGCCGATGACAGCGCTCGACCGCAAGCTTCTGCGCGATTTCCGCACGCTCTGGGCACAGGCTCTGGCCATCGCGCTGGTGCTGGCCTGCGGCGTGGCGATCCTGCTGACCACTTTCGGCACCTACGGCGCGCTCGAGGAAACCCGCCGCGCCTATTACGAACGCAACCGCTTCGCCGACATATTCGCCGATGCCAACCGCGCGCCCTTGCGGCTGATGCAGGACATCCGCGCCATCGACGGGGTCCGCGCGGCCGAGGCGCGGATCTCGAAATTCGCCGTGCTCGACGTGCCGGGCCAGGACGAGACGGTGACCGCGCACATCCTGTCCCTGCCCTCGGACGGCGCCGTGAGGCTCAACCTGCCGGTCCTGCGGGAAGGGCGGCTGCCCGCGCCCGAGGCCACCGACGAGGTGGCGGTGAACGAACCCTTCGCCGAGGCCAACGGCCTGCGCCCCGGCGATACGTTTCAAGCCAATCTCAACGGGCGAAAGCGGGAACTGACCCTGACCGGCACGGTCCTGTCGCCGGAATTCATCTATACGATCGGGCCCGGCGCGCTGATGCCCGATTACGAAACCTTCGGCATCCTGTGGATGCCGGACCGCGCACTGGCGGCAGCCTTCGACATGGAGGGCGCCTTCAACAACGTCACACTGACGATCGGGCCGCATGTGCGCGAGGCGGATGTGATCGACCGGCTGGATGACCTGCTGGAACCCTATGGCGGGCTCGGAGCCTATGGCCGCGACACACAGATTTCCAATAGTTTCATCGATTCCGAACTGGAGCAGCAGAAGGTGGGCGCGATGATCATGCCGCCCATCTTCTACGGCATCGCCGCCTTCCTAGTCAGCATGGTGATCAGCCGGATCATCGCGCTGGAGCGCAGCGAGATCGGGCTTCTCAAGGCCATCGGCTATTCCAATGCCGAGGTCTGCATCCACTATCTGCTTCTGGCCGGGCTGATCGCAGTGGCCGGCATCGTGATCGGCTGGGGCGTGGGCACGTGGCTCGCGCGGGCGCTGGCCCGCCTCTATGCCCAGTTCTTCGATTTTCCGTATCTGATCTACAACCTCAGCTATACCGCCTATGCTCTCTCGGGCCTTCTGGCCATCGCCGCGGCGACCCTGGGGGCGGCGCGCAGCGCGCTCCGGGCCGCGCAAATGCCGCCGGCGGTGGCGATGTCGCCGCCCGCGCCGCAGCGGTTCAAGCGCACGCTCATCGACCGAGCGCTGACCGCATTGCACCTGTCGCAGCCGGCAATGATGATCCTGCGCAGCCTTATGCGCTGGCCGGTGCGGTCGGCGATCACTTCGCTGGGGCTCGCGCTGGCGGTGGCCGTGCTGGTGGCGGCCAGCTTCTTCACCGCCGCGCTGGACGAACTCATTGACACCACCTTCGGACAGGCCAACCGGCAGGACGCCATCGTTCTGTTCGAACCCGACGTGCCCGAAACCGCGCTGGCCGAGGTGCTGCGCCTGCCCGGCGTGCTGCAGGCCGAGGGCCAGCAATATCAGGCCGCGGTGCTGCGAAACGGCCATAGGGAAAAGGACGTGGCCATCGAGGCGCGCCGCCCCGGTGCCGATCTCGCCCGGATCATCGCGTCGGATGGCGCGGCGGTCGA
>JAUIBJ010000413.1 GCA_030428025.1 Alphaproteobacteria bacterium | reverse complement strand
CCCGGGTAATGCTCGATCTCCATTGTCTCGAGCCCGCCGCCGGGCAGGTCGCGCACGATGCCGGTGAAGGTCACCACCGCGCCCATGCCGCGCTGGCGGGCGGCGAAGGCACTGGCTTCGGCCCCGAAATCGAACGCCGCGCTCTGCACCCGGATTTCCAAGGCTCAGCCTCCGGTCATCGGCGGAAAGAAGGCCACTTCGCGCGCCCCGTCGAGCGGAGCGTCGAAATCCGCCAGTTCCTGGTCGACCGCCACCCGCAGCGCAGTCAGATCGGCGAAGGCCGCGGCATAGCGCTCTTCGCGCCCGCGCAACTCCTCCACCAGATCGCGCACGGTTCCGGCCGAGGTTTCCACACGGTCCTTGGGGTGGCCGATCCGTTCGCGGACCCAGGCGAAATAGAGCACGTCCATAAGTTCAGTCCTTCAGGTACGGCATCGACTTTCGGAAATAGTCGACGCCGGTGATCAGTGTCAGCGCCGCAGCCAGCCAGAGCAGCCAGAGGCCGACATGGCCGCTCCAGATCATGCCGGTCAGCTTCCAGCGCAGCCCGTGCAGATCCTCCTCCCGACCGGTGAGGATGGCATCGACCATCGGCTGATCCATGCCGTCGGTACTGGCCCAGAGATAGTGCTCGAACACGCCCTGGGCAAAGAGCACGGCAATCGCCACCATCTGGGCGGTGGTCTTCCACTTGGCCAGCTTGGTCACCTTCAGAAGCCCGGCGGTGTCGCCCAGAAACTCGCGCAGGCCGCTGACGAAGACCTCGCGGAACAGGATCACCGTGGCGGGCAGCACCAGCCAGGGCGACATGCTGGAATAGCCCACGATCACCATCAGCGCGATCACCACCATCGCCTTGTCGGCGATGGGGTCGAGCATCGCCCCCAGCTTGGTGGTCTGCTTCCAGGTGCGGGCGAGGTAGCCGTCGAAATAGTCGGTCACCGCCGCGCCCACGAACAGGACCAGAGCGAACCAGTCGGCCCACGGGCGGTTGAAATAGAGAAACATCACCGCCACCGCCGGCGCCGCCAGCAGCCGGAGCGTCGTGAGCACGTTGGGAATGGTCCACGTCATGGGCCCTGTCTATCCCGGATCAGGACAGGGGGAAAGAGCGAGTCCGTCCCCGCCCGCGCCGTTTTCTTGGAAGAAAACGCCCAGGAGAAAGCGCATTTTCCGGCCCGGAATTTTGGGAAATTCCGAGCGGCTAGCCTTTCTCGTGGAAATGGTCGTAAACCTTCTGCGCCAGTCCCTCCGACACGCCATCGACCGCCTTGAGGTCGGCCAGCGCCGCGCGGCTGACCGCCTTGGCCGAGCCGAAATGCGCCAGAAGCGCCCGCTTGCGCGCCGCGCCGACGCCGGGGATGTCGTCCAGGGGCGAGGCGGCCACGCTTTTCGCGCGCTTCGCCCGGTGCGTGCCGATGGCGAAACGGTGCGCCTCGTCGCGCAGGCGCTGGATGAAATAGAGCACCGGGTCGTTGTGGCGCAGCGCCTTGGGCCGGGCGCCCGGGCGGTGGAACTCCTCCTTGCCGTGGTCGCGGTCGATGCCCTTGGCGACCCCCACCACCGGCAGGTTGCGCACCCCCATCTCCTGCAGGATCCGCGAAACGGCACTCACCTGCCCGGCACCCCCGTCGATCAGCAGCAGGTCGGGCCAGTGGCCCTGTTCGCGATCCGGGTCTTCCTTCAAGAGGCGCTTGAACCGGCGGCCCAGTACCTCCTTCATCATGCCGAAATCGTCGCCCGGGGTCAGGTCCTCGCCCCGGATGTTGAACTTGCGGTACTGGGATTTGACGAACCCTTCGGGCCCCGCGACGATCATCGCGCCGACGGCATTGGTGCCCTGGATGTGGCTGTTGTCGTACACCTCGATCCGCTGCGGCGGTTCGTCGAGGTCGAAGGCCTCGGCCACGCCTTTCAGCAGCTTCGCCTGCGTCGCCGTCTCGGCCATCTTCCGGGCCAGGCTTTCGCGCGCGTTCCTCAGCGCGCCGTCGACCATCTCGGCCTTTTCCCCGCGCCGGGGCACGAGAAGCTCCACCTTGCCGCCGCGCTTGCCCGACAGCGCCTCGCACATCAGGTCCTCGTCCTCGATCGGGTGCGACAGGATCACCTGCCGGGGCGGCTCCTTGTTGTCGTAGAACTGGCCGAGGAACGCCTCCAGTACCTCGGCCTCTTCCACATCGGTCCCCACGCGCGGGTAAAAATCGTTATTGCCCCAGTTCTGCCCGGCCCGGATGAAGAACACCTGCACACAAGCCTGCCCCTTTTCCAGATGCAGCGCGATAAGGTCGGCTTCGGTCACCGTGCGCGGATTGATCCCCTGTGCGGTCTGCACCTGGGTCAGGGCCTTGATCCGATCGCGCAGAGCGGCGGCGCGCTCGAACTCCATCGCCTCCGACGCCGTCATCATCTGCGCCTTGAGCTTGGCTTGCACGTCCGTGGACCGGCCGGAGAGATAGCGCTCGGCATCGGCCACCTGTGCGGCATAGTCCTCCTTCGTGATGTATCCCACACAGGGGGCAGTGCAGCGTTTGATCTGATATTGCAGGCAGGGGCGCGTGCGGCTTTCGAACATCGCGTCCGAACAGTTGCGCAACTGAAAAACCTTCTGCAACTGCGCCAGCGTCCGGTTTACGGCCCCCGCGCTCGCGAAGGGGCCGTAATATGCGCCTTTCTCCTTCTTGGCACCCCGGTGCTTCTTGATCATCGGGAAGGGGTGGGCCTTTGTGACGAGGATGTTGGGAAAGCTCTTGTCATCGCGCAGAAGCACGTTGTAGCGCGGCTTCAACTGCTTGATCAGGTTCTGTTCCAGGAGCAGCGCCTCGGTCTCGGTCGCCGTGGTCAGGAACATCATCGACGCGGTCTCGCGGATCATCCGGGCGATACGCGGCGTGTGGCCCGCGGGCCGGGCATAGTTCGACACCCGGGCGCGCAGATTGCGCGCCTTGCCCACGTAAAGCACCCGTGCCTGCGCATCGAGCATCCGATAGACGCCCGGTGAGGCATCCAGCGTCTTCAGATAGCTCTGGATCACGGCATGACCGGTGGGCGGGGCGGTATCGGGCGTGTCGGCACTCATCTCGGGCGTTTCTTGATTCTCGGCCTTGGCTGCAACCTTAGCCCGCCGATATCAAGAGGAAAGCTTTCCACGAAACCTGTGGACAACTCTGCAGATAAGTTTACCACTTCCGGAAATTTCCGTTGTTTTCGGCCTATTTCGTTGAACTGCCTATTTTTTGGGCAATTTTTCAACGCATTGATTTTCAAAGACAAAAAACATTTACCGCAGCAAATCTCTGAAAACATTAAAGATTTTGTAACGCTTATTTTAAGGTCTGGGACCACGTGCACAACTCACCTGCCGTCAATGCTCGACGCCAAGGATATCGGGGGTCTGCCAGGCCAGATGCTGGCCGCCATCGACGCAGATCAATTGTCCAGTCACCGCCTTGGCCTCCAGCAGATAGCCGAGCGCACCGCATATGTCTTGGGCATCCGCACCCCGTGTCAGAACCGTGGCCCGGCGCTGGCGGCGGAAATGCTCGTCGCTCTGGCGGTGGCCCTGCCAGGTCGGGCCCGGGCCGATGCCGTTCACACGTATGCGCGGCGCCAGCGCCTGCGCGGCGGTGCGAGTCAGCGTCCACAGCCCCGCCTTGGCGATGGTGTAGCTCATGAATTCCGGCGTCAGCTTGCGCACCCGCTGGTCGATCATGTTGACGACAAGACCCTGCGCAACCGGCTCGCCGCCCTCGTCGATCTCTGCCTCGGGCATCTGCGCGGCCAGCGCCTGGATCAGCACGAAAGGCGCGCGCAGATTGCTTTCGAGATGCCGGTCCCAGCTTTCCCGCGTCGCGGTGTCGAGCGTGTCGTATTCGAAGATCGAGGCGTTGTTGACGAGCGTCAGGATCGGGCCGCCCAGCGCCACGGCCGCCCGGGGCAGAAGCGCCGCGGCCTGTGCCTCGTCCAGCAGATCGGCCCGAAGAGCGACGGCGCTGCGGCCCATCGCCTCGATCTCGGCAACCACCTCCGCCGCGTCCTCGCCCGAGCTTGCGTAATGCACCGCCACGTCATGCCCGCGCCGGGCCAGCTCCAGCGCCATCGCCCGGCCCAGCCGCTTGCCCGCGCCCGTTACCAATGCCCGCATCATCGCTCCCTCAGCTC
>JAUIBJ010000412.1 GCA_030428025.1 Alphaproteobacteria bacterium | reverse complement strand
ATGCTCGGACGAGTTGCTGGTATATCCGAAGGCCGCGAAGCCGATATAGATGGTCAGGATAGCGCCGACGACGAGAAAGGGGATGTCGCAGGCGTATCGCAGTACTTTCCAGGGCATGAAGCTGCAGTCCTGTATCGGGGGAATTTCAGGGCAGGCGCGCAATGTCGCGCCGCTTGGGAGAAATGGCCGGCCGCCCCGTCGGCAACCGGCCACTCTTCTTCCGTCGCCTCACGCCGGCGGCGTCAGCCCGCGTCCGGATAGGTCATCGGATCGCACTTTTCGGTCGTATCCCACCAGCCGAGTTCCTTGTAGGCACGGATGGCGCCGGGGTGGGCGTTCTCCTCGGACAGGCCACAAGTCATCAGTTCGGGGCTCCAGATCGACCAGAGCGCGTGCAGTTCCTTCATCTTCGGTCCCAGCTCGGCCACGGTCTTGACCAGCTTGTAGGCCAGTTCCTCGTCGAAGGTTTCATGCGCGGCCTTGAAGCCCTTGTTGAAACCGATGCCCAGCGGTTCATCCTGATGGGGCAGGGTGTTGGGCGGCAGTTCCACATAAAGCCAGGTGGCGCCGAACTTCTCGTTCATCTGGTTGATGATGTCCTCGCTCACGCCCAGATAGCACATTTTCTTGCCGGTGGCCTCGAGCTGGCGAACCGGCCCGGGGATGATGAAGTTGGTCAGCGTCGGTTCGGCTCCGATCGGGGTGACCGACGCGTCGGTCGCCCCATCGATCAGCTGCTGGGTCAGCTGACCCGGGGTCATGTGCCGGATATCTGCGTTCTCCGGCGTGATGCCGTAACCGTGCTCGAGGAAGAGACGGCTGAACACGCCCCAGTCGGACTGGCCGCGCAGGCCGAGCGAGATGCGCTTGCCCTTAAGGTCGGCCATCGACTTCAGCGAGCAGTCGAAGGTGACGAGGAACTTGCCCTGGCCCCACCAGGCTTCGCCGTAAAGCAGCTTCCAGGGGATCTGGACCGGCTCGGGCAGGAATTCCTCGACCTCGGGCGTGCCGCCGGCATAGGCGACCTGAATCAGCGTGTCCTCGGTGGCGAAAACGGTTTGCGGCCACTTGGTCTCGTTCTGGCCCATCTCACGGACATTGTACATGTAGCCGGGTGTTTCCTGCGGCAGCAGCATCACGTCGGCGCCTTCCTTGACCATCTGGTTCATCAGGATGGTGTCGCCGGCGATCGGGCCGCAGCCGAACGGGCAAAGCAGGACCGGGATCGCGTCGGTGGCCTCCGCACTGCGCGGCCCGCCTGCCAGTGCCGCGACGCCCAGCGCCGCGGCCAGTGCCAGATTTCGAATTCCTGTTTTCTTCATAGTCGTTCCTCCCAAGGACAATTTTCGTCGGCGCCCGGTTTGGATCGGGTCTTGCCTTCTCATTTCGCAAGACAACTGATATCAGCCACTGGACGCTTTGTCATCCTCGGTGTAGGCGTAAAGCGGCAAGAATTGTTTTCGACCCCGACAGTTCCGGAAAAGGGGGCACGCAGAAATGACCTCCAGCGCCAGAGGCTCCTTCGATATGACCGGACCGATCGTCGCGGGTGCGGACGGGGCGACCAGCGCCAAGTGTGTGCCGCTCGCGCTTGTCCATGTTGACCGGACCGGCCCGGTACGCGCGGCCTGGCCCCGGCCCGGGGCGGCCTGCCGCTTCGCCGGGATCGACGCGTCCCCCGTGTGTCTGATGGGCAACGCCGGCCTGCCGGACCAGCGGCGCAATGCGAATGGCGGGGACGGCTCCGCGCGGGCTCGGGATGCGCGAGGAGGGCCTTCGCATGTCTGAACGGGGCGAATCGATTCCCGCCAGTCCCGCCGAAAGGGAAACGCCCGAGGCCATCGCCGCGGCGGTCTGCGACGCGATCGCGGCCCGGGAGGACGAGGTGCAGGCCTGGGCAGCGCTCGACCGCGGAGCGCTCGAGGCGCAGGCGGCGCGGCTTCTGGCCCGGCCGGACTGGCATGACCTGCCGCTCGCGGGCGTGCCGGTGGGGGTAAAGGACATTTTCGACACTGCCGATCTGCCCACCGCCTATGGCTCGGAGATTTATGCCGGCCACCGCCCGGCCGCCGATGCCGCCGCCGTGGCAAGGCTGCGCGCGGCCGGCGCGCTTCTGCCCGGCAAGACGGTGACCACCGAATTCGCCTATTGGCGCCCGGGCAAGACCCGCAACCCCCGCGACCTGTCGCACAGCCCCGGTGGCTCGTCTGCCGGCTCGGCGGCGGCGGTGGCGGCGGGGATGGTGCCCTTTTCCATCGGCTCGCAGACCGCGGCCTCGACCATCCGGCCCGCGGCCTTCTGCGGGATCGTCGGCTTCAAGCCAACGCTGGGGCGGATCAGCATGGCAGGCGTGAAGGGCCTTGCCGGATCAATGGATACGGCCGGGGTCTTTGCCCGCGACGTCGCCGGGGCGGGGCTGGTGGCGGGAGTTCTGGCAGGCCGGCCGGATTGGGGCAGGGTGGGGCTGCTTGCGCGGCCGCCGGTACTGCGGCTCGCACCGGCCCCCGAATGGGGCGCGGTCGCACCGGAGATGCGCGCGCGGCTGGAAGAGGTGGCCGAGGCGCTTTCCCGCGCCGGGGCGACGGTGGAGCGTGCGGAGCTGCCGGCCGGATTTGCCGATCTCTGCGAGGTTCAGACGAGGATCATGGCCGCCGAGGCAGCCCGCGATCTGGCCTCGGAGGCGCTCGCCCACGGCGACCGGCTGAGCGACGCGCTGCAGACACTGATCGAGACCGGAAAGGCGCTTCCGCCCGAGTTGCAGGAGGCCGATTATGCCGCCCGCGACGCGGCCATCGCCCGGCAGGAGGCGCTTTTCGGCCCCGCCGATCTGCTGATCGCGCCAAGCGCGCTAGACGAGGCGCCGGCTTTTGAGGCCGGCACCGGCAGCCCGGACATGAGCCGCGCCTGGACCCTGCTGGGGCTTCCCTCGATCACCCTTCCCGCCGGCACCGGGCCGGGCGGCCTGCCGCTGGGCGTGCAATTCGCCGCGCGCCGGGGCGCCGATCTGACCCTTCTGCAGGCTGCGGCCTGGATCGAACGGCACTTGCCCGATGTCTATGATTGAGGGCCTTCTTGCCGACCTGCCTTCGGGGGGTGGCCTTGCGCTCATCGCGCTGGCGACGATGGTGGGCGGACTCATGCGCGGCTTTACCGGCTTCGGCGCGGCGATGATCATCATTCCGGTCGTGGCGGTGGTGACCGAGCCCACCGACGCGGTTGTGTTTCACGCGCTGATCGAGTTGCCGAGTGCGGTGCAGCTTCTGCCCGACGGGATGCGAACGGCGCGGCGCTCGACCGTGCTGCCGATGGCGATGGCGGTGGTTTTCGCGATCCCGGTCAGCATGTACTTCCTAGTCATCCTGCCCACCGACGTCATGCGTATCATCATGTCGCTGATCGTGCTGGCGCTGGTCCTGTTCCTGTGGAAAGGGGGCCGCCTGCCGCTGCCGAAGGGGCCGGTTGCGGGCTATGTGGGCGGCGCGGCCGGCGGGCTGCTTCAGGGCGGTGCAGGCGTGGGCGGCCCGCCCATCGCCGCGGCGCTTATTGCCCGGGGCGACAGCCCGCGCGAGACGCGCGGCAACGTCCTGACGATGATGTGCCTGCTGATCGCAATCTCGCTGCCGACGCAGTATTTCTACGGGTTGATCAACCACGATGTGCTGATCCTTGGCGTGGTGATGGCGCCTGTTTACATGCTGACGATCTACATCGGTTCGAAGATCTTCCACCTGACCGGCGGCCGCAACTATCGCGGCGTGGCGATGGTGGTGCTGGCGCTGACGGCGATCGGCACGCTCTGGGCGGCGCTGAGCTGACCCGAATTCACGCGGGCAGGGGCGCGAATTTCGTCCATGGCCGGGCCAGCTCGAAGGCGCCGGCGGCACCAAGTACCAGATCGTCCTCGAAACGCCGGCCCACGATCTGAACCCCCAGCGGCAGCCCGTCCGCATCCCGCCCGCAGGGCACCGAGGCCGCCGGATGGCCCGTGAGGTTGAAGGGGTAGGTCAGGAACCAGCCCAGAAGGGCCGAAAC
Source organism: Alphaproteobacteria bacterium (assembly GCA_030428025.1). Taxonomy (GTDB): domain Bacteria; phylum Pseudomonadota; class Alphaproteobacteria; order Rhodobacterales; family Rhodobacteraceae; genus Roseovarius. Next base: position 130 of record JAUIBJ010000412.1, on the reverse strand, counting down.
GGGCCGCCCGGCGATCTCTGCCGGTGGTCCCTCGCCGATACCATAGGCGGGGATGGCTGTGGTCGGGCAGATCAGCAGATCGGCCTCGTCGAAGATGCCCTGAACCGTTTGCCACAGCCGGTCGCGCAAC